>NZ_JBFUJG010000029.1:0-55959 GCF_056401495.1 Mucilaginibacter sp. P4_E8 | reverse complement strand
TAAGAAAGGACTTCACAAATTTTTCCTGGTTATGAGATTGACCACTTTAGGAATTCTGCTTTGTATCATGCAGGTAAGCGCTGCCACTTTTGCGCAGCGCATCACCTTCAAGGCAAAAAACATATCGTACGAGAAGCTTTTCAAAACTATTGAACAACAGAGTGGCTACACTTTCGTGTATGATCCTGACGTGCTGCGTACTTTTCCAAGTTTCAATATCGAGATTAACGACGCCAACATTACAGAAGTAATGGAGAAATTATTGGCCAATAAACCGCTTAATTATAAAGTTATTGACAATACCATAGTGGTACGCCTTAAAGAAACTACGGCACAACGTAGTGAACTTATTTTCATATCAGGCAAGGTCACCGGCCAAAACGGCTTTGCATTACCGGGCGTTACGGTAAAAGTAAAAGGGTCAACCGTTATAACCGGCTGGGTGACAAATGCCGAAGGCCGGTTCAACGCTTTAGTTAATTCAAAAAATGTGGTTCTGGTATTTTCTTATGTAGGCTATCAAACACAGGAGATGCGTATTGAAGACCTTAAATCGCCATTTACGATACAGCTTAAAGAAGATATCAGCAAATTGGATGAAATACAGGTGATAGCCTACGGCCAAACAACCAAAAGGCTTAACGTGGGCGACCAGACTACCGTTACAGCCAAGGAAATTGAGAAATACCCGGTAGGTAACGTCTTATCTGTATTACAGGGTACTGTTCCTGGCATGGTTATCAGTCAGTCTACGGGACAGGCCGGGAGTACCTACAATGTGGTTATCAGGGGACAAAATGGTTTAACCACAAGTTCGGCCCCGCTTTATGTTATAGATGGTATCCCTTATAATGGCGGCGGCTATTCATCTCAGAAGTCTAATTTTTTAGGATCAAATAACCAGGCTTATGATGCATTAAGTTTAATTAATCCTTTGGATATAGAAAGTATTAACGTTTTAAAAGATGCTGATGCCACATCCATTTATGGTTCAAGAGGTGCCAATGGCGTTATATTGATCACTACAAAAAAAGGTAAAGCAGGCAATACAAGAATTGATGTAAATGTTTTCAGCGGTATAAGCCAGGCTATTACTACACCACAACTACTAAACACACAGCAATACCTGCAAATGCGCAATGAAGCCAAGAAAAATGATAATGCGGCTATACTACCTACCGATTATGACATAAACGGCACCTGGGACACCACCCGTTATACCAACTGGTCAAAAATGTTTTTAAAAGGTACCGGCTATAATACCAATGCCCAGGCCAGTATATCCGGAGGCGGTAATAATGTTTCCTATCTGGTCAGCGGTAACTTCAGGCGTTCAACAAATGTTCAACAGTTAATTGGTGGATCAGACCAAACATCTTCATTGCACTTCAGCTTGAACTCTACCAGCAATAATAACAAATTTAATATGCAGTTCACCGGTGGATATACTTATGACTTTAATAACATTCCATCGGTCGACTTGACCAGTAACGCCAACCTTGCACCGGATGCACCGGTACTTTATAACGCCGACGGATCACTGAACTTTCAAAACAATACATTTGGTAACCCTTTATTATCAGCCAAAGCCCTTGCAAGAACTTCTTTGTCAAATTTAACCAGCAGCATGGTTGCCAGTTATTTATTGGCAAAAGGTTTAAAGGTACAGGCAACTGTAGGCTACAACAAACAATCCCTTAATGAGTTTCTGGCTACTCCCCTGGCCTCTGTTCTGCCAACCCTTGTAGCCCTGGGGGTCAAGGGCTCGGCCAATTATAGCTGGAACAATAAAAGCTTCTGGAGTATAGAGCCGCAGCTTGAATACAACCGCAGTATAAGCAAAGGTACGCTTGACGTCTTGATTGGCGGAAGTATACAAAAGCAAATGGTTGATGCTACTCAATTGCAGGCATTAGGTTATAGCAATGACCTGCTGATCAACAACATTGCTGCAGGCAGCAGTATTGTTGCGTTAGGTCAGGGTTATAACGCCTATAATTACAAATACAGCGCTCTTTATGGCCGCGCCAATTATAACTGGGAAGGCAAATATATAGTTGATCTTTCTGGCAGGTATGATGGCTCAAGTAAATTTGGCCAGAGTCGGCAGTTCCATTTCTTTTATGCAACCGGCGCCGGTTGGGTATTCAGTTCCGAAAACTTTATTAAAAATGCCATACCATTCCTCAGTTTTGGCAAGATAAAAGGAAGCTACGGCACTTCCGGTAACGATCAGATAGGAACTTATTTGTATCTGGAAAACTTTTCGGMTGTATCATCAACCAACGCTTACCAGGGTGTACCGGGCATTATACCAACTAATCTGCCTAATCCGTATCTGAGTTGGGAAAGTACCGCTAAAGCAAATATCGGTATTGAGCTCCAGTTTTTGAAAGGAAGGATCGGCTTACAGGGTAACTTCTTCAGAAACCGTACAACTGATGTATTATCATCTGTACCACTATCTTCAACTACTGGCTTTACTGCGATAAATCAAAATATTGATGCTAAGGTTCAAAATAAAGGGTTCGACATCACGCTCAGCACTACTAATATCCAGTCGGGGAGCTTTGTATGGACAACCTCGTTTATGATTAGCAGGCAGCGTAACAAATTATTGGCCTTCCCGAATGCCACTGGGCTCGCTCAGCAACAAATCAGCCAATCTGTTGGTACTTTTTTTGTTAACCGCTATGCCGGTGTCGATCCGCAAACCGGCCTTTACCAGTTTTATGATAAAGACGGCAAAATTGTTTCCGCACCATCAAGTTCAGGTTCCGATCAAACCAAAATGATAAACACCGATCCTGGTTACTTTGGTTCCGTTTCCAACACCATCAGCTTCAAGGGCTTTTCACTCAGTTTCCTTTTCCGCGGCATAAAACAAACCGGACGAAGCCCTTTCGGACAGATCCTTTCTACCAGTTTTCTGCCAGGACTTCCTAATACCAACTATCCAACAGCGATTTTAGATCACTGGCAAAAACCGGGTGATGTGGCTAAGTTTGGCAAATTCGGCAGCACCTTTGGCACAACACTCTTCAATGCACTGAACGCCAGAAGCATGTTTTTAGATGCATATTACAGCGACGCCTCTTACATCAGGTTACAAAACGCATCGCTCAGTTACCAGTTCGATAACGAGGTAGCCAGGAAATGCCATCTGCGTAGCCTGAAAGTTTATGCATTAGGTGAAAATCTGGCCACTATTAGTGGTTACAATTTTTCGGACCCTGAAACTCAAAGCTATCTAAAAATGTCTCCGCTACGGACTATAACTTTTGGTATACAAGTATCACTTTAAAAATAAGGAACCATGAAAATTAGAAAGATATATTCAATAGCATTATATATGAGCGTGCTGGCCATTGTGGGCCTATTAGGCAGCTCCTGCAAAAAGGCCATACAAGTAGGCCCCTCGCTTGTTGCGGCAAATAGCAGCAATGCATTCTCCTCAAACAGTGCTGCACAGTCGGTAGTATCGGGTATATATACAAGAATGTCTGTC
The DNA here is from genome assembly GCF_056401495.1 of Mucilaginibacter sp. P4_E8. Classification (NCBI taxonomy): domain Bacteria; kingdom Pseudomonadati; phylum Bacteroidota; class Sphingobacteriia; order Sphingobacteriales; family Sphingobacteriaceae; genus Mucilaginibacter; species Mucilaginibacter sp. P4_E8. The sequence continues at coordinate 52,451 of NZ_JBFUJG010000029.1, read as the reverse complement.
GGCTCATTTTTCCAGGGCAGTGCCGGTATAAGTTTAACTATGGGTTTAGCAGCAGATGAATTGATAAACATCAGCTCCAATAACTCATCATTAGGCACATTTTACTTAAACAGTTATGCCCCAATCACCCCACCTCCTTTCTGGAGTGAGTTTTATAAACAGCTTTTTTTCTGTAACACGGCCATTAATGGCATTTCCGGCTCTTCGGCCATTACCGATGGGGTTAAAAAACAGCTTTTAGGTGAGGTGAAGTTTTTACGCGCCTATATTTATTTTTATGCGGTAAATCTTTATGGTACCCCCCCATTAACAACCAGTGATGACTATACCGTTAATAATGTTCTTCCTAATAGTACTCCCGATGCCATTTACAAGCAGATAGTACAGGATTTGACTGACGCACAGGGAGCACTGGCCGATAATGTGTACGTAGACGCCTCTGGCAATACGGTTACAGACAGAATAAGGCCAAACAAACAGGTGGCAAGCGCCATGCTGGCAAGGGTTTATTTATATCTTAAAGATTGGAAAAATGCCGAAACCCAGGCCAGCTCCGTGATCGGCAATGCTAATTACACGCTGGTAGGCAATCTGAACCAGGTTTTTTTAAGGGCCAGCAAGGAAACCTTATGGGCATTGCAACCGGTTTCGCAACTTTACTTAAACACTATTGATGCCAACTACCTGATTGTTAATGCAAGTTATACATTATCAACCCAGTTACCGCTAAATAATAATCTGGTAAACGCTTTTGAGACCGGAGATGCCCGTTTAACAAACTGGGTTGGTACATTCACCACCACCACCGCGCCGGTAACCACTTATTATTATGCCAATAAATACAAGGTTGCGTCATTGAGTTCAACCATAGCAGTTACCGAATATCCAATAGTGATGCGTTTTGCCGAACAATACCTGATACGGGCCGAAGCGCGGGCTCAGCAGAACAACTTGTCTGGCGCTATTGCTGATATTAATATCATCCGTTCAAGGGCCGGGCTACCCAATACTGCAGCGGGCTCACAATCAGATATACTTGATGCCATTGCGCATGAGCGCCAGGTGGAGCTTTTTAGCGAATGGGGACACCGATGGTTTGATCTGAAACGCACTAACAAGCTTGATGCGGTTATGAGCGTGGTAACGCCACAAAAAGGCGGTTCCTGGAGTAGCTTCGAGCAATTGATGCCTATCCCCCTTGATGACATCCGGGCTGATGCAAACCTGAAACAAAATCCGGGATATAATTAACGTACACCCCTATTATCATAATGTCTCTTCAGCAGGATCGGATCAGGTTCTGCTGATTTTATCAATCCATCCATTTTTTAATAACAAAACTCATCATGAAAACAAAGATCATCGCTCTGTTTACCACAAGCTTGTGCATAGCAAGTTTACAAAGCATGGCACAAACCCAGCCATTTATTATTAATGGCAAGCTACAAAACATATCTCCGGTGCCCACAAAACTGTACCTGACGGAACTTTTATCCGGAACATTAAAAAAGCATATCGATAGCACCGAAGTAAAAAATAATGAGTACCAGTTTAAGGGGGAGCTCACTGTTGATGAAGCTATAGCAGTAACTATTAGCACTGCAACTAAAACCAATCCGGCAAATGATCTCACGTTGTATCTTGACAAGGGCGAACTCAACATCGTTTCTGATGGTACGCTTAAAAAATTCACCCTGTCTGGCTCGGCCGCAGCAGCTCAAAATCAGGTAATTGAAATAAGCAGCGGTGTTGTAAAGGAAAAAGAAGCGCTCAAACAAATAGCAGCCAGTGAAGCGTACAAAACAAACGAAGCACTGCAAGCAGATGTACTGAAAAGATCCAGGTTATTAGGCTCAAAGGGTTTAATTGATATGTACACGTTTGTTAGAAATAACCCGAATAACCGGGTAAGCCCCTTTACTACCTACGCGCTGCTGTTATCTGGCTATGTTGGTGGCACTGCCCAGGATACGCTGATGCAACAGCTACCTAACCACGTTAAAACCGACAAATTAGGCTTAGCCATTGCGCACATACCGGTAATGCGCGACTCGATGCTGAAAGCCGCGCTGGCTAAACAAAAAGTAGAAGCAGGCAAGATACCTGTGGGCAGTAAAGCACCTGAGTTTACAGAAAATGACATTCATGATAAACCTGTTAGCCTGTCATCATTTAAAGGTAAATACATATTGGTTGATTTTTGGGCCAGCTGGTGCTTACCATGCCGCCAGGAAAACCCTAACGTTTTAAAGGCCTACAACAAGTACAAAGACAAAGGCTTTACCGTATTAGGTGTTTCTCTTGATTCAGAATCGGCCAAAACCAGCTGGCTCAAGGCTATCGCAAGCGATGCGCTGCCATGGACACAGATATCCGACCTCAAGGGCTGGAAAAACCAGGCGGCACAACTGTACGGCGTAGGTTCTATTCCGCAAAACTTCCTGATCGACCCTAACGGTGTTGTTATTGCTACCAACCTGCGCGGCGAAGACCTGCATACCAAATTAGCTTCCATCTTTAAATAACATCCATAATGAAAACCCTCATGAAACATAGCTTAACAGCCATAATATTAGCGACCAGCCTTTTCCTGATAAACTACGGCGCTACGGCACAAACCAAAAAAGCGAATTTTGCAGGTGCATGGCATTTAAACGAAAGTAAAAGTGACTTTGGTCGCCTAACCGCGGCCAGTGCTAAAAAAGTTCAGGTACTCACCATTGATCAAACAGCTGATGAGATCGATATCAAGAGTGGAGATTCAACCGAAAGCACTAAGGCTACTATCAGGCTTGACGGAAAACCTTCTCAATTAACCAATAACACGGTTATCAATGAGATCCCCACTATTTCCAGGAGTGAGTTATCCACTCAATGGGTCAATGACCATGCTGTTACTATAACTTTGGACAACCCCAAAGGTATAATGCCGCCGAGCGTAAAAACTTATACCATTTCGCCAGATCTGCAAACCTTTACGATTGATTATAAACTCAAATTCGGCGAATCGGAAATATCTGGAAAACTGGTTTATGATAAACAAAAGAGCAATTAACATTACTCATTGATGCATAATAAATAATCGGAAACTATCATGAAAAAACTATTGGGGGTGCTGCTTATGGCGGCCCCTTTTATGGGCCTGGCCCAAAACAAAACCAACTTTGAGATCAGGGGAAAGCTGGATAGTATTGACGTACCAATGGTTTATGTTGTGCATATGCAGGGCTTCAAACAAGTTATTGACAGCGCCAAAGTAACCAACCATTCCTACAACCTGAAAGGGTATTTAGAAGTAGGCCAGCAAACCGTGTTGATGACTTACAACATGAGGACGGTTAAGCAAATACAACCGGATGGCATAGCGTTATTGTTCCTTTCACCGGGAATATCAACAGTAACGCATATCAAAAAATTTCATGACATCATCATAAGCGGCTCTGCCGGGTATAACGACTATAAAGCATTAACCTCAACAGCCAAACCTTACGAAGATAAAAACCAGGCACTCAAAACTAAGGCTTACCAGTTGCTGAAACAAAAGGATACCGTTGCAGCCAACGATGCCTACGCCGGGCAATATGCTTTTGAGCAGGATTTTATGGATAAAGTATACGGTGGTTTTATCAAACAACATGCTAAATCTTCGGTGGCATTTTTTGCGCTTCAGAAATTAGCAGGAACCGGTCATAGTATTGACGGCCAGAAGTTGAAACCTTATTTTGATATGCTGCCCTCCAATATCAAAGAAAGTGAAGATGGACGGCAGTTCAACAAAAGAATAACAGATGCCATCACCTTTAATACCAAGGGAGCGGTCGGCAGCCAGGCCACAGATTTTACCCTGCTGGACACCGCCGGGCATGCCGTAAAACTATCTGACTATAAAGGCAAATACGTATTGCTTGACCTGTGGGCCAGTTGGTGCAGCCCCTGCCGTGCCGATAACCCGCATTTAGTGGCAGCATACAAACAATACCACCAAAATGGATTTGAGATACTGAGTGTTTCGCTGGATACCCGTTCACGCGAGAAAGCCTGGCATAATGCCATCAGCCATGACCACTTAACCGCATGGGCACACGTTGCTGATCTTGATCATGAAACCAACAGCGTAGTAGCCTTATATGGTGTAAGCGGTATCCCGCAAAATTTCCTGATAGCTCCCGATGGTAAGATCATCGCCCGGAGCCTGCGCGATGGAGATCTGGAAAAGCAACTCAGCAAAATATTAAATAATTAAACTACCCCTCCCCATGGATATTAAAAAACTGATACTAACCACCGCAATCGGCTTTGCCGGATACGCTGCCTTAGCGCAATCCATCCCCTTAGATCCGGCTGTGCGCACCGGGAAACTGGCCAATGGCTTTACTTATTACATTCGTCATAATAATGAACCCAGGAAACGTGTAGAATTATACCTTGTTAATAAGGTAGGCTCTGTGCTGGAAGATGATGACCAGCAGGGCCTGGCGCACTTCATGGAGCACATGAACTTTAATGGCACCAAAAACTTTCCGAAGAATGACCTGGTTGATTACCTGCAGAAAGCCGGTGTCCGCTTTGGTGCCGACCTGAACGCCTATACCAGTTTTGACGAAACTGTTTACCAGTTACCCATCCCTACCGATAACCCTGCTATGTTTGGTAACGGCATCCGCATTATGCGCGACTGGGCGCAGGAAGCCACTTTAGACCCTACCGAAATTGAAAAGGAACGAGGCGTGGTATTAGAGGAAGAAAGGCTGGGTAAAGGTGCCAAAGACCGTATGTCAAGACAATACCTACCCATGCTGCTGAACCATGCCCGCTATGCCGACAGGCTGCCCATAGGTACTGACGAAGTGTTAACCAAATTTAAACCCGAAGTGATTAAACGTTTTCATCATGACTGGTATCGCCCTGACCTGCAGGCGCTGATCATTGTAGGTGATGTGGATGTAAATGAAGCCGAAAAACTCGTTAAAGAAAGATTTGCCGACCTCAAAAATCCTCAAAACGAAAAAGTACGCACACAATATAATGTACCGCTGACCGGCAAAAGCCAGTTCATGATCGTCACTGACAAGGAAGAAACATCAACCGATCTGGAGATCATGATGAAACATCAGGCTCCTGAATTGAAAACCGAGCAGGATTATATCACCTCCATCAAACAAAATCTGTTTAATCAGTTGCTCGGTAATCGCAAGCTGGCTGAATTAAGCCGCGAAAGCAACCCGGCCTTTACCGGTATGAGTGCGGGCATTGGCGGGGTATTAAAAAATGTGGACATGCTGAGCTTCAGCGTATCAGCTAAAGAAGGCAGGTTGGAGCAAAGCTTTGCACAAACCTGGCGCGTTATGGAGCGAATTAAACGTTACGGCTTTACACAAACCGAGTTTGACCGCATCAAACAAAGTTATTTGCGTGGCCTTCAAAACAGCGTAAATGAACAAGGCAAAACCCCTTCAACCAGTTATGTAAAGGAATATCAGCGTTTATTTTTAAATAATGAGGCATCGCCGGGTATTGCCTGGGAATATCGGTTTACCAACAACCATATCAATGCCATTACCCTGGCTGATATCAATACCCTGATGAACGAATATTTATCATCCAAAGATGTGGATGTACTGGTATCTGCCCCTGAAAAAGACAGAGCCTCCCTGCCTGATTCGGCAATGGTGCAAAGCTGGATAGCCAATGTAAGCAAGGAAGATATCCAGCCCTTTAAAGAAGATGAGATAAACAAACCACTGCTCTCTGTAAAACCAAAAGCTGGTAAAGTGGTCAGCAAACAGGAGATCGCGCAGCTTAATATCACTAAACTAACCTTCAGTAACGGTGTAACAGTGATCCTCAAGCCCACCGATTTTAAAAATGACCAGATCATCTACGGCGCATTTGCCCCCGGTGGTACATCGTTATATGAGGGTACCGATTACGATGTCGCGTCAAACGCCGGCGGTATCATGAACAGGATGGGCCTGGGTAATTTTAGTATGGTGCAACTCAACAACCTTTTTACCGGCAAGGTGGCATCATCGTCGGCTAACATTATAGGTCGTGCATCAACCATCAGGGCTGGCGCAGCACCTCAGGATTTAGAAGCTGCCCTGCAACTCACCTATTTGCAGTTTACTGCACCGCGTAAGGATACGCTGATGTTTAAAAACACCATCAATAATGCCATTGCCGGTTTAACAAATCGTTATGCCAGTCCGGCTAATGTATTTGCAGATACCGTTAGCTATATAATGGGTAACTACAATTATCGCTCGGCTCCTCCAACTATAGACCGTATTGGTAAGATCACACTGCAACGAGCCTATGCTATTTATAAGGAACGCTTTGCTGATGCCTCAGGATTCACATTTGTTTTTGTTGGCAACTTTAAACCAGAAACCATTACCCCATTGCTGGAGCGTTATTTAGGCTCATTGCCCGCTACCCATCAGCATATAAAACCCCGTGACCTCGGTATTCACATCCCTGCCGGACATATAGTAAAAAGGGTATACAAAGGCACCGAGAATAAGGCTACTGTACAGCTGGTGTTCAGCGGAGATTATACGTACAGCCCGCTGGCCAACCTGCAGTTAAAAGCCCTGGGCGACGTATTGCAGATCAAAGTATTGCAGCAGCTACGTGAAGCCGAAGGCGAGGTGTACAGCCCGCAGGTACAAACCAGCTACAACAAATATCCGCATAACCGCTTTGCCCTTACCGTGGCCTTTGGCTGCGCGCCGCAAAATGCAGATCACCTGGTAACCATGGTAGAGCAGGAAATGAAAATCTTAAAGGAGAAAGGTCCGGATGCGGACGACGTGCAAAAATTTAAAGCCCAGTATGAAAAAAATGTAGAGCTGGCTTTAAAGGACAACGGTTTCTGGATGAACTACCTGCTGGGCCAGTATGAAAATAACGAGGATGTGTTGCAGGCGCTTGATACAGATAAACTCCTGCAAAAGATAGATGCGGTATCGTTAAAGCAAGCCGCACAGGTATTTCTGTCAGGCAATAACATGATCACCTTCCAACTGCTGCCTGAAAAAACCGCAGAATAAAAGATACTTTCATACTACCTGCTTTAACCGGATAGCGCTGTGCGAACAGCGCTATTCTTATTTGCAGAAAATCTGGTCCATCAAAAAATTAAAAGTATTGTTATTTTGCTGTTGCTGATCAGCGGCCTATGAGCATTACGATAAACATCACCAAACCAAGGCGCGTACGCAGTATTTTAAGCGCATGCTTTACCTGGGTTTTAACGGTAAGCTCAGAAAGATCAAGCTGCTGGGCAATTTGTTTATGGCTGAGATTAGCCCTGCGGCTTAAAATAAATATCTCTCTCATTCGCGGAGGCAAGGCATCAATTTCTCGCTCAATGATGGAGGCCAGCTGTTTTTCACGAATAGCATGATCCGTAAGGCAAGTGCCGGTTTCATAGAATGATTTGAAGGAATTAATATGCCTGGAGTTTACTTCCTGATGCGTAAACCAGTCGATGACTTTGTTACGCATGGCAGCATAAAGGTAACCGGCGATACTTTTCTCCGGATCAAGGTATTCCCGCCGGTTCCAGAGATTAATGAATGTTTCCTGAATGATGTCCTGGGCATCTTCCGTGCTGGCCGTCCGTTTGCACGCGTCAATAAACATTAAGCCGAAATAACGTTTGTAAATTTCATTATAAGCTTCATGACTACCCGATTTCAGCAATTCGGACAAAGAATGATCAGGAAAAGCACTTATATCATCCATGGCATAATCAACAATGCTAAAAATAGCTAAATATTTTGTTAAACCATTGTTAATTATCAACAAATGATAGCTTTTGATATTTTTTTCAAACGGGTCCGTTTATTCAGCATTCCTAAACATATAAAATGGAACATTCTGCCATTTAATACTCACTTTTAATGTCAAAGTCGTATTGGAGAGCATAATTTACTATCAGCAGCGTTTTTTGAAGAATTGAACATCGAACTGCTAAAATGAGTGAGCTTTTTGGCTATATTTACCTGATTAACAATAAGTTAAACTGAAAAAAAAGAAGGACAAGCGACCGATTCTTCGTGCTTGTCCATTATGGCTCCTGAACCTGTGTACATTTTGAAACATTTGGTAGAAGATTTGAGGCGAATTGCAAACATTGGGGAAGATCCGTTAAAAGATTTTAAATAAGCCCAAGTCAACGGATAAATTTTATAAGTTAAAAGTTATCGCAAAACCTCCAGTCTCAAACTATTTCTATTAAGTATTTGCAGCTATTAATTGATCAAACAGCATAATTAAGCGTATTTTGAAAAGTGTGAATCAAATTTTATGTGGCTTGATGAATTAAACCCCGGATATAGGAATTATCCCCTTCAAGGAAAAAGCCAAACACCATTGTTGAATATGCTGAGACCTCACTCCTTATATTCCAATTGTTTTTTCAACACCACATTATTGGCGGCTTTGGCAATCATTACATCAAATGTGCCTGGTTCAGTAACCTGTTTCATTTGGCGGTTCCATATTGCTATATCTTTAGCATTGATAGTAAAGCTTACTGTTTTAACCTGTCCGGGTTCAATGGCTATTTTGCTAAAACGCTTTAATGCCATTACCGGGGTACTTACAGAATTTACCTTGTTACCCAGGTATAATTGTACTACTTCTTTACCCGGCATGTTACCTGTGTTTTTTACATCTACAGAAACCGTTACCTGTTCATTTTTGCTGAACTCCGTTTTTGATACCTTAAGATTACTATAATCAAACGAAGTATAACTTAATCCAAAGCCAAACGCAAACAATGGATCTGTTGACGAAAACACGTAATCACGTCCTGGTTTTTCAATGGTTCCTGGCTCACGGTTATTGCCTCTTGATGAGTTTACATAATTGTAAAATACCGGAATATGCCCTGTAGACTGCGGTACACTCATATTAAGCCTGCCCGATGGATTTACTTTACCAAACAGGATATTGGCAACAGCTGTACCGCCTTTTTCGCCCGGGTACCAGGCCTCTAAAATGGCCGGAATATTTTCCTTTTCCCAGCTTATGCTCCACGGACGGCCATTTTCCAATACCAGTATAACGGGTTTACCAGTTTTATATATGGCCTGCAACAATTCGCGTTGAACACCCTGTGGGTTAATATCGGTAACATCATACCCCTCGCCACAGGTGAACGGATCATTGGGTTCGTTACCTGGTGCCTGGCCATTCCAACCAACACCAGAAAATACAACACTGGTTGTTCCTAATACCACTACCACGGCATCGCTTTCCTCAGCAGTTTTTACGGCTTCGTCAAACCCGCTCTTGTCAAGGCCGGTAAGTTCGCACCCTTTGGCGTAGTTTACTTTAATGTTGTTCCCGGCAAATTGTTTTATACCTTCCAATACGTTTACTCCCGATAAGTTATCCCTGGTAAAGCTATAATCACCGTATTGTACCTTATTGGCATTGGGGCCTATCACGGCTATGGATTTTAGCTTACTGATATTAAGCGGCAAAAGGTTATCATTGTTTTTCAATAAAACTATTGATTCTTCCGCTATTTGCTGAGATAGTTTAATATGCTCTGGGGTATGTACCCTGTCTTTTATGCGTGCGGTATCAGCCAGGGGTTTTTCAAATAAGCCGGCCTTAAATTTAAGGGTAAGGATACGGGCTACCGCGGTATCAATCTGCGATTCTTTGATCTTACCGGCTTTAACCAACTCAACCAAATGGGTATACACGTCGGGGCGTGCCGCCTCCAGGTCAACACCTGCTTTTATTCCCAGCAAGGCGGCTTCTGATGCGTCTTTGGCTATTTTATGAAAATCGTACAGCTGACTAAGACCTCCATAGTCAGAGAATACGTACCCCTTAAATCCCCACTCTTGTCTCAACACTTGCTTTAATAAAAACTCATTACTGTGAGCAGGAATACCATCTATTTCATTGTATGACGGCATAATGGCTGCAATGTTTGCATCCTGCACAACATCACGGAAAGGTGCCAGGAACATAGAACGCAGCTCGCGTTCACCAATCTCGGCCGGTGCCAAATTAATGCCTGCTATGGTCTTGCTGTAGGCTGCGAAGTGCTTCCCGGTACACATCACCTTATCAAAGGCAAAGCTTTTACGGGTTTGCACCGGATCGCCCTGCATACCTCTTACAAAAGCAGAACCAAGCTGGCCAACCAGGTATGGGTCTTCAGAAAAACACTCTTCCACCCTACCATAACGGGCATCCCTGATGAGGTCAAACAAGGGAGAAAGCGCTTCATCAACCCCCGATGTGGATGCCTCGGTAGCAATCGCTTGCCCCATTTGCTCTATAAGTGCCGGGTTCCAGGTGCTGCCCTGCGCTATAGCTTGCGGAAAAGTGGTTGCCCCTGCTGCTAATTGCCCGTGTAAACATTCGCCAATTTGTATGGGCGGAATACCCAGCCGGGTTTGTTCACGGCTATATTTTTTTGCAGCGGCAGATTTTATGGCAACATCCTTTACATTAGTAAAGGGGCTTTCCAAAACACCGTAGGCAATTTTACTGTTTTTTGCACCTGAGAGTGACGACATGCTCATCTGGCCTACTTTTTCTTCCAGTGTCATTCGCTTTAAGAGATCAGCCACCCGTTTTTGTACAGGTGCTTTGGTGTCTTTATAAAGTTGTGCCTGAGCATTAAAGGCAAATACTACAGCGTAGATTAACAGAAACAGTGTTTTTTTTTTGCGCATTTGATTTAAATTAAATATTACGGATTTATTATCCATGTTTTACGATATGACCGGTACAGATTTCTATCCGTACCGGTCGTTTCAATTTGGCACCCTGACCTTTCAGAACAATTATTTCAATAAATAAAACGTCAAAAGTCAAACCTCATGAATATCTTGTTTGTCCTAATAATTAGGGTTTTGTTTGATATTGGAATTCCTGTCAATTACCTGTTGAGGTATAGGATTCAAATACATTTTGGGTGTAAATACGTGGGGGTGCCCAAGTAATACCGGCTCATATTTCCAAATACCTTTATTATCAGCCGGTGACGTGTTGGTAATTTTCATACCGTGCCTATCAACATTCATTACACTTTCGGCTATACGCCAGCGGATGATATCATAATACCTTTTGTTCTCAAAACAAAGTTCTACCCTTCTTTCATTACGGATAACGGCACGCATTTGCTCCTGGCTTAAAGTTTGGCCACCATAAGTAGCTTCAAGCGTAGGCAGCTGGCTTCTTGTTCTGATCTTATCAATAGCAGCGTAAACATCTGCATTGGGGCCGCCTGCTTCGTTCTGTGCCTCGGCATAGTTCAAAAGCACCTCGGCATACCGAAAGTATACATAATTTATACCATCGGTACTTCCCCCGGCCGGCCTTATATCAGGATTAAGACGCTTTTTGAAATAATAAGCAGTATTAGAAACATCCGATGAGCCAAAATCGATCTCATTTAGGGATGGATGAACTTTATTAATCCTGGTAAAAATGGTATCGGTACTGGTCATCCAGTTTTGCTTATAAGGAGCACCATCGTACACAATCCAATCGTAAAAACGCTTTTCACGGTGCAGGTATGGATGCTGTGGATCGTAACCGGATTTTGGATCGGTTATAGGTAAACCATTATCCATCCGAAACTGATCAACCAGTTCTTGAGTCGGATCGTAGTTACCCCAGGTAAAATACTGCCCTTGTATATATACCGGACCACCAAAAAGATTAAATGCGCTACCTGTGGTATTGGCCACAGACTGCTTGTCAAAGATCACTTCGGTGTTGTACTCGTTGGTTTCTTTCCAGAAAGTAGTCATATCCGGGTATAGTGTATAGGTACCGCCAAGCTCGTCAATAAATTTTTTGTTGGTTGCTGCAGCTTTGGTATAACGGGCTCCATCAGTGTTGCCAAAGCTAAAAAACTTGTTAGGATCGGAACCCGTAACCGGCGTTGCCGTATTAAAAGCAGGACTCGCGGCATATAATTCTATCCAGCCTTTTAGAGCCAGCGCCGCACCTATTGTAACACGTCCTGCGTCCGCCTCGCCTGCATTATATTTTTTTGCAAGGTAATTGTTGTTAACTACAGAATCTAACTGGGCATCAATAAAGTTAAATGTGTCGCCAAAGGTGCTTCGGGCTTTAAATAGTTCGGCCTGGCTATCTGTGTTTCTGTCCTGCGGCACTGTTATAATGGGTAGCCCACCAACATGCATCCATAAATAGCTGTAAAAAAACGCTCGCAGGAAACGTACCTCATCTATCCTTTTGTTCCGATAAGCTTCTGATAAGTTAGACGGGTGAGCATTAACCTGCTGAATAAAAGTATTACACTTCCTTATCTTGGAATAAACCTTGTTCCACTCCTCATAATTAGATGCATTGCCATCATTTTCTTGCGGGGTTCCGTCTTCAACACCGGGGCCAATAATACCTTGTCTCCAACGCCACGATTTCCAATATGGGCCACCGTCATTATCATCAGTATAACTGTCCAGGGGGTCTGGAGTATCGCCCTGATTATTTATCTGGCCGTATATATCGTTTAAAAACAGATCGGCAGTAGTTTCATTACTCCATTGCACATCGCCGGCTACAGAGTCTTTTGGTACGTTATCAAGGTACTTTTTACAGGCTGCTATTGGCAGCACCAATACAGCCAATAAAAGCCAGCTGTAGTAAATATTATATTTATTTAGTTTTTTCATGACTTTAATTACGGTGTTGTTAAAAAGTTACGTTTAGTCCAAAAATGAAGGTTTTTTGAAGCGGATAAGCTTCTTCACGATTGGTATAGCCTGTTTCAGGATCCATAAACTTGAGTGGGCTTACGGTGAATATGTTTTGCCCCGTAACATAAAAACGCAAATTTTGGATACTGAACTTTTTGGTAATAGCGGCAGGAATGGTGTAACCGATAACAGCAGTTTTTAACCGCAAAAAGCTGGTATTAGCCATCCATATAGAGGATGAAAATGCACCAAAGCCATCGCCATTAATCGGATTGGTAGTATTATTGGTGTTTTTTGAAGCATATGCTTTTGGATATTTAGCATCCTGATGATCGGGGGTCCAGCGGTTATCAAAATACTCATAAGATGTGTTGGTATTATTGATCCTGAAAGGAACATTTTGATATCCCTGTATATTCAGGCTTGCGTTGGCAGCACCCTGGAAAAATAAGGTTATGTCAAACCCTTTCCATGAAGCATTCAGGTTTAAGCCATAAGTTATTTCGGGCGTGGTGGGGTAACCAACTACGGTTTCATCATTATCATCAATTTTTCCATCTCCGTTTATATCAGCATATTTCACATCGCCGGGATGAATAGCGCCAAACTGGGTAATGTTATAACCATCCTTACTGTCAATCACCCCATCGCCGTTTTTATCATCGGATGTTTTAAATAAGCCCAGCGCCTTATAACCAAATGGCGTGCCAAATTCCCTGCCGGTTCGACTGCGATTGGGATTATTCTTTGTGGCATCAGACTCAAAAACCTGTAAAAGTTTATTCCGGGCGAAACTAAAATTACCCGATACGCCCAACTGCAAACCATTCCTGAATTTGTTGTTTGTACCAAGCACAAACTCAATACCATGATTGCTCATAATACCGGCGTTTGTTTGCGGCAAGGCTAACCCATACTCCACAGGAACAGTGGTTATAGGGTTAACCAACATATCTGATCTTTTTTCATAAAAGTAATCCGCCTCAAAAGTTAACTTTCCATGCCATAAGGATCCATCAAGGCCAATATCAGATTTGTTAGCTTTTTCCCATGTAATTTGAGGGTTAGACTCTAACGGTATATAAGCCCCCTGCACAAGGTTTCCTGCACCAAAAGCATAGGCATTGCCATACAAATTATACTTTGTAAGATATTGATAATGAGAATCCCTATCGGGAAGATTTCCAGACTTCCCGAATGAACCTCTCAGCTTCAGGTTATCTATAAAAGATAAATTGTCTTTAATGAACGATTCTTCAGACAAACGCCAGGCAGCTGAAAATGCAGGGAAAAATGCCCATCTATGTCCGGGTGCAAAATCATAAAACCCATCATACCTGCCGGTAGCTTCAATTAAATACTTTTGTTTATAAGCAYAATTTAACCGGTAAACGTATCCTAACTGACTACTGGTACTCGATGAACCTCCATTATCAAAGTTCGATTTATCTGATGTACCCAGATTCAATTCATCCACATCGACGCTAAAACCTCTTCTTGACGCTTGAAAGTTGCTACCGATACCTCTGCGAGCTTCCGCAACTATTAAACCGGTTATCTCATGATCACCAAATGTGCGGTGATAGTTCAAATATCCCTGGTAAGTAAAATTCTGGCTTTTGCCAAAATATTGTGAAAGCGTGGTAACTCCATCGCCCAGCAGGTTTTTGGTATAGGTAGCAGGCGTGGTAGAGCCATCATATATGTAATAATAATCGGGTCGTGTCCAGTCTTTATGCTCCTCTGTAGATGGATCATAGCTGAATACACCCTTAATACTTAAACCCTTTATAAAGGGTAATTGCTGTTCAATGGATATGGAGTTTAAGGCTGTGTTTTTGTTTATCTTATTGTAACTCCCACTCGCCAGATCCGCGGCTGGTGAGTAACCTCCCGATTGCCCCCAAAGGCCATTGCTATAATAAATAGGTGCGGTAGGTATATAAGAAATTCCCTGTGGATTTGGCCCGGTTTGATTTTGCTCGATAGAGTTGTTTAATGAAACACTAATTTTAGTAGTAGATGTCGCATTAATATCAACCATGGCGTTATAGTTATAGCGATTATAAGACAAGGGATCATAAATACCATCTTGCCTTAAGAAATTCAACCCCAAATAATACTGTACCCTGTCGGTCCCACCAGATAACTGTAAATTGTAGCTTTGTTGTGGTTTGTTTAATTTAATAAGTTCGCGTTCGGCATTGCTGTTCGGATATTTATCCGGATTTTGCGCGTGAAGGTTATTATAATTACTGATCAGGTCTGTTGCAAATTCCGGCGCTAACCCTGAGTTTATATCCGCCTCATTTTTAAGCGTCATATAATCTTTTGCATTTAACATATTAGGCGGAAACGTGGGGCGTAAAAAACCATAATAGGCCCCCAAAGAAAGTGTTGGGGCTCCTGTTTTACCATGTTTGGTAGTGATCAATATAACACCATTAGCTCCCCCCAAACCATAAGGCGCGACAGCAGCARCATCTTTTAACACCGATACAGACTCTATCTGGTTTTGATCAATCTCACTAATATTAGGGCGAACAATTCCGTCAATTACGATAAGCGCACCGCTATTATTACCAATTGTTCCGATGCCTCTAACGTGTATATCCGGATCGTCCTGTCCGGGTACACCACCATTGGGACGGGCAGATATACCCGCAACCCGGCCTGCTAAAGACGAAGTAATGTTAGGAACAGGCGCTTTAACTAACTCGGCACCTTTAACAGTTGAAACAGATGAGGTTAATGATGTTTTACGCTGGGTTCCGTAACCTACTACTACAACCTCATTTAAGTTTTGATTACTTCCATTTAACTGAACATTAATCACGGTATTTTCACCCAGCACCACCTCGCTGCTTTCAAAACCGATAAAACTAAATACCAGGGTTCCTTTATTATCAGGTACCGTGATTTTATAATTACCATTAATATCGGTAACAGCAGTCGTATTTGTTCCTTTCAACAAAACAGTTACACCGGGTAGCGGTAGTTTCTTATCGTCGGTTACATTACCCGTAATTGTAACAGGTTTCAACTGCTCCTTTTCAACAGGCGGAGCCGGTTTGTATTTAATAACAATGACATTGTTGGTAATAGTATAAGTTAATGGCTTATCCTTAAAGCAGGCCTTGAGGGCATCATCAATACTGGCATTTTTAAGGTTCAGATCGGTATTGCCTAAACCATTGATCATTTCATCGGCATACAACACCTTGAAAAAAGTTTGTGCTTGTATAACCTGAAAAAGCTTTTCCACAGGAACATTGGTGCCTTTATAGGTGATGCGCTGACCATAACTGGCCTGCGAAACTTGTAAAAAAATGGTGATCAATAAAACAAGGGTAAGTTTCATTACCAGCAAAAGTTTAGGAATGCGGACAGGGCGCATGCATCCCGTTTGAAAATAAAATTTCATACATTTGAATGTTTGGGTTAAATTTTGGTTAAAGATTGGTCGTACAATTGTTAGCGGTTTATCCCAGGCTCAGCCAGGAAAGCGTTCGTTGCGCTTCCTGGTTTCTATAGAAAAACCACCTTAAAGTAAATGTTAAGGCATGGCGGTAATTCTCCTTTCTGTTATCTTAAAGTGTACTAATCCGGTTAATTCGAGGTATTTTAAAACTTCGGTGATGTTTTGCGAACGGGGTATGGTACCTACAAAGGTCGCCGTTGTAGTTTTGGCCTCATAATCAATGTCCACATCATACCAGCGAGCTATTTTGCGCATAATTCCTGGCAGCTTTTCATGAGCAAAATTGAAGTTGCCGTTTTTCCATTCAACAGCTTCATTAACATCTACATTTTTTACAGTGATACTTTGTTTTACCATGGCTTGCTGCCCCGGAACTATCGTTTGTGCAGCATTACCTTTGGTTATTTTTACTGAACCTTCAAGCAGCGTAGTTGCAGTAGCGTCCTCATCCTTGTATCCCATGATGTTAAAATGGGTACCCAGCACCTCTACCTCCATGTTATTTACACTTACTTTAAATGGATGCGTTTTATCTTTAGCAACTTCAAAATACGCCTCACCTTCCAGCATCACCGTACGCTGCATACCGGTAAATCGGGCTGGAAATTTTAAAGATGAAGCTGCATTGAGCCATACTTTACTGCCATCGGGGAGCACCACCTGGTATTGGCCACCGCGTGGCGTATTTATGGTATTATAGGTCAGTTCATCAGTTGCCTGAGCCTTGTATTTTGAAACATCATAAACAAGCTGACCATTTTTTGACTTATAAATATGTACACTTCCCTGGCTGGCCAGCATACCATTATGGGCCGAATCAAGCACAATGGTATTGCCATTGCCCAGCGTAAGTGTAGCTTTATTACCACCAGGAACTATTTTGGATGTATGAGTGATTTGAGCCGAAAATTGTGGCTGCTTCCTGCCTTTAAAAAGGGAATAAAGTAAGCCTACCGCGCACAGCATAGCCGCGGCTGCAGTTGCTCTTCTTGCAAAAAGCCGGAAGTTTTTTCCCCTGGGAAATATTTTATCCGATACCGGTGAATGCCCGGCTTCATTGATCTTGTTCTCGATCAGCTTAACCAGATGCCCGTTTTCGGGATAACGTTCATCCGGCTCATCCTGGAAATACCAGCTATACTTGTTTAAAACTTCTTCGATCTCGGCTTCTGAAGCGGTTTTAAACCACTCTGTAAGCCGCAGATGATCGTTTTCATTCTGCTGGCGATTTTTAAGGTTCTCGAAAAATTGATCAGGTATCGATTGGCTCATATCTATTAAGACGAATGCCAACTCCGGAAAACCCCCTCTGTGTGAAAATATTTTTAATTTACCCGTGAAGAAATGGTAAGGTACAGGAACACAGCTATAATTTCGCCGTGTTTATAAAGGTATTTGCGTACAAAGCTAACGCCGGCATATAATTGCTTTTTTACAACCGATTTGGAGATATGAAGTTTTAAAGCAATCTCGTCAAGGGTAAGGTCATCATTTAAACGCAGTTTAAATATTTGTTTCCTTTTTTCGGGCAGCAAATCAATCGCATGTTGGGCCATTTGATAATACTCTTTATAGGAAAAATGATTGTCTGTGTAATTTTCTCCTATCAAAGCTTTTAATTCTACTACGTCCAGTATCTTGCTTTCCAGCTGCAAACGGCGGATATAGTCAAACAAAAGATTCTTTGCCGACTGGTATAAATAAGCTTTTGTAGATTTTACTTTAACGAGGTTTTCGCGGTTTTCCCAAACCTTTAAAAAAAGCTCCTGTACAATTTCCTCGCTGGTTTCCTTTACATAGCAAATACTATAAACATACTTGTAAATATTTTTCAGATATGCTGTGTAAAATTGCGCAAATGCTTCCCTGTCGCCAATGGCGATGCGATTAATCAATTCGGGTTCATTAAGAAGCACTTTCATTAAATTAAAACAGGGGTATCTATACTAAGCGCCGCTTCGCAATCGATTGCGATTTAATTCTAAGTCACTCAATTGTTTAAATAAATCTTAATATAATAAACTATTTAATGGTTAAATTGGCACAAAGCAATGATACAAACATAGAAAATTACTTGCAATACTAAAAATAGTACATTAAGACAGTCGGGGACCAAAGAAAGAAAAGGAGTATCAGGAACCGCCGGTTATTTTTCCAGTAGCAGAACACTGGAGAAATAAGCGAAGAAGTAAAAGCCTCAACAAACATAATTTTAGTTTAATAACCTGTACTCACTCGGCGACTTCCCTGTTTTTGTTTTAAATATTTTCGTAAAGTGCGATGGGTGCTCAAACCCAAGTCCGTAAGCAATTTCGCTGATGGACTGATTGGTACCCCACAGCATGGTTTTCGCTTTATCTATCAGTTCCAGGTGGATATGTTCCTGTGTGGTTTTACCCGTGAATTTACCCAACAGGTCAGACAGATAGTTAGGCGACAGGTTGAGCCTGGAGGCAAAATAACCCACGTTGGGCAGGCCGGTTTCTATGAGGTTGTTTTGAGAAAAATAATCTTTTAATAATTTTTCAAACTGCTGTACCACATCCGAATTAACCTTTGCCCTGGTATAAAACTGCCGGTCATAAAATCGGTTGCAATAATTCAACAGCAATTCAATATTGCTAACGATAAGGCCCTGTGAATGCTTATCGATGTTTTGCGCATACTCTTTTTCGATTTTGGCCACACAATCTTTAATGATCAGTTTTTCCTCTTCCGAAATGTGCAACGCCTCGTTTATCTCATAATTAAAAAACGAATACTGGTGTATCTTTTTGCCCAGGTCGGTACCATGGATCAGGTCGGGATGGATGAACAGCGCCCAGCCTTCTTCCACTTGAACATCGGGTCCGGGGCCGAGAACCTGGTCGGGAGCGGTAAACATCAGGGAACCCTCATTAAAATCATAATGTCCCTTGCCGTACTTTAACAATCCGTCAAACTTTTTACACGAAATGATATAAAACCCGAACCGGTAAAGTGCATCCTCTTTGGGCCGTTTGGCATAAAAGTCGCAATGATCTATCACGCTCACCAGGGGATGCCTGGGTGGGGTGTATTGTACCATCCTGTGCAGATCGCTGATTGATTTGACTT
Organism: Mucilaginibacter sp. P4_E8; assembly: GCF_056401495.1. NCBI lineage: Bacteria > Pseudomonadati > Bacteroidota > Sphingobacteriia > Sphingobacteriales > Sphingobacteriaceae > Mucilaginibacter > Mucilaginibacter sp. P4_E8. Next base: position 33,164 of record NZ_JBFUJG010000029.1, on the reverse strand, counting down.
CAATGTATTTATCGGCCATGTTTTTATTGATAAAGTTACTGTAAAAAAAAGAAAGGCTGCCCAACGTGGGCAGCCAATGATATTTAAATGCCCATTTGGCCCACTATCATTTTTTTGAAATCCACATCGTCCATTTGATGCCTTGCCTCAATTATTGGCCCAGCGTCATGACCTACGGGGTAACGCAATTTTTCGGTACCGTCGGTAGCGGCCTCGTAAATAGCTTCGGCCACCTCGCCAATGTTTTCAGACATCGGCCAGTGCTCTATCGCGCTAATAAATTTATCAAACGGAGCCTGGTAATCGCCTGATTCGCCAACGCCGAAAATGGCTATCGAACGACCTGCGAACTCGGTTTTATAGCCGCCTGGTTCAACAATTTTTAACCGGATACCCAAAGGGTTGAGTTCGTATTGTATAGATTCTGTTAAACCTTCTACCGCGAATTTAGTAGCATGGTAAAGTGACGAGAATGGGAAGGTAACCTTACCGCCTATAGAAGAAACATTGATAATAACGCCCGATCTTTGTTCACGCATAACCGGTAATAAGGCTTTTGTTACCTCGATGAGCCCAAAGAAATTAACATCGAACTGTTGTTTGATCTCCGCTTCGGTAGCGGCTTCTAAAGCGCCAAATGCACCATAACCCGCGTTGTTCACCAATACATCAATCTGGCCAAACTTTTCGATTCCGGCTTTCACGGCATTTTGTATGCTGGCTTTATCGGTTACATCTAATTTGGTTACCAAAACCTGGTCAAGTGCCGATAACTCTGTTTCTTTTTCTGGTGAACGCATGGTAGCTATCACGTTCCAGTTGTTTTTATGAAATAATTTAACGGCCTCTTTTCCAAAACCTGATGAAGCGCCGGTTATTAATACTGTCTTTTTCATTTATTTTATATTTAATTGCTGAAACAAAGGTCAGGCTAAGAGAGATGGCTGATTTATACTTTTCTACTGATCACTTATACATTTCGGGGATCATCATCCCAACTACCGAAGAATAATCGTTTCAAGAAAAAAGTCTTACCCCTTTTGTTTCATTTTGGAAGTCTGAATAAATAGAAAAGTCCCCAACGCGGCTGCCGGGACTTTTCAACCTAAGCTTATTATTACGCTGTACCAACAATTGTTTTAGTAATTGCCGGTAATTTTAACCTTTATATTTTCAACCCTGATAATTCAATTTTTATATTATGAAAACCATATTGGCCGCTACCAATTATACAGAGCTGGCAGAAAACGCAGTTAATTATGCCGCAGGTATAGCCCGTCAAAATAATTATAAATTAATCCTGTTAAACGACTTTACCATTTCTGTGCATGTCGAAAATGCGCGTCTTGCGGCTGACCTGGTTGAGCAATTAATAGATGAAAACAGAGTACTCCTGGAATCAAAGGCTTTATTACTCGCTGATGAATATGGAATTGAAGTACTTGCCAGGGCCACTTTTTCCTTTATCGATAACGCCATTAAGGAAGTAGTTGCTGAATACCAACCGGAGATGATCGTGATGGGAATGGAAGAAAAGTCGCTTGAACAGGAACTTTTAGGAAATACCACGACATCTATTATCAAAAAGCTAAAATATCCGGTGTTGGCTGTTCCTGCGAATGTAAAATTCAATGTTCCCAAAAAGGTACTTTTTGCGTGTGATGTACTAAATGGAGTATCTGAACAAATATTGGCACAGGTCAAAAATGTGGCTTTAATTACTCATGCCGAAGTAGAAGTGCTTTTAATTAACGAAACCGTAGAGGAATTGAAAGAAATGGGGGCTGATACAGCGGCATTAAATCGCATTGACGATGGTCTTGAAGGTATTGATTATTACTATAAAAATGTCAAGTCAGATTCGATCATCGAGGGAATTGCCAATGAGATCAAGAGCGTAGGAGCTGACCTGTTAATTATGGTGCCCGAACAGCACGGATTTTGGGGATCCATGGTACATCGCAGCAAAACACGCATCATGGCCTCTGGCCTGAATATTCCCTTATTTTCAATTCCTGCATAAGCAGAATTGGACATTCCGGGACCGTTGACCAGCCCGTTCCGGAATTGCAAACCAAGGGTTCTGGAACACTTTGACCATGGTAATAATCTTACATTCACTGTCTGTTTATTGAGTCGTCATACACAAACGAATGAACCTGGAGTACAGAATAGCGTGGTCAAGGGTCCCGGAATATCCACATTATCCTTTCCCTTAATAAGATAATCAGACGCTCCACTTTTAATGGCTCTGATGGCGTCATGGATATTGCCATGATTGGTCAGGAGGGTTACTTCCACATAGGGCTTTTTTATCTTGACCGTTTTGACAAAATCTGCGAAGTCCATGTCAGGTAGGTCTACATCACTCATAACTACTTGTATTTTTTCTTTTTCAAGTAAAATAAGCGCTTCTAATCCGCTTTCAACCTGGTAACAAATATAACCGGCCAAACGCACAATCCGTCCTAACCAGCCCCCTGATCTTCTTTCGTCATCTATCAGTAACACGGTGGGTTGTATATTCATATATATAAAATTAAGGCTGCTACTTTCCTAAAGCCAGGTCGATAACAGCCGGTGAATAATACGGTTTCAATGCCCGGAATGACTAAAGTCAGTATCACAGCAGCTGCGAACCGCGGTTATCCGTTCCGGTTAAGGGGAATTAGCTATTGTAATGCCAAAAGTCCTGATTGAACAGAAAACGTGGTTTAAACCGCAGGAATTGCCTTTTCAAAATATCGGATCTCATAAAGGCAATTAAATCAATTTCAAAATGAGAGACTCAAAAAATCATTTTAATAAACAGTATGCAGGCCTGTTCGCAGATACCTAATTTCCATGGCCTTTGGTAAACCACTCAAGCCTTTTTTCCCTTATCCGGGATCCTTTTATTTTCCTGGTACGATGGCAACGAAAAATAAAAGCTGCTACCTTCGCCAATGGCGCTTTCCACCCAAATTTTTCCTTGCTGGGCTTCGATAAAATTTTTGGAAATGGCCAGGCCCAACCCGGAACCTGATTTATTCTGCCCATCTGTTGGTACCTGGAAATAGCGCTCAAACAAACGTTTTTGATATTGTTCATCTATCCCTTTACCAAAATCCTGAACATGAAAAATTACCTCCTTATTTTTTTCTAACACCCCAATGATCACTTTTGATTTTTCGGCGCTGTACCGAAGGGCATTAGAAACAAAATTAACCAATACCCAGGCCGTCTTTTCTACATCCACCAACACTTTGGGAAGATTGCCCGGCGTGCTGACTTGAAGGCTGATCCCCTTTTGTTCAGCCTGGAACTTAACGGTGTTTAATGAATAGTTTACAATTTCCAACGGATCGGACAATACAAAGTTCAACTGGATATTACCTGTTTCTACCTGCGAAAGATCAAGCAGTTCACTGGTTATTTTTAACAATCGGTCACTATCATCGCTGATGTGTTCCACCAGTTCAAGTTGTTGCGGATTAACAGTACCAATGCGCGCATCCTTAAGCAGTTTAAGGCTCATTTTTATGGAAGAAATTGGCGTCTTCAGTTCGTGCGAGATGGTTGCTATAAAATTGGTTTTGGCTTCATCCAGTTCTTTAAACTCGGTTATATTTCTTAATATGTACACCTTACCTACTGACCTGCTGGCGATGTTGAGTACTGTTTTTTGTGGGTTAAGATTGGGAATAACAATTTCCCGGCTCTCTAACTGAAAGTAGGACTCCTTGCCGTTCAGTGCAATTTTAAAAGGACGTAAACTATTGTTGCCCTCTAAAATGGATTTAAGCAGATCATTTTGAGCTGTAAACTCGTATGCCGGCTTTCCAATAACCTTTTTCCCGTCAAGGTTTAAAATATTTTCAGCAGCCGTATTGATAAACAAGATCTCTTTATCTTCATTTAAACCAATAATTGCATCCATCATTTGTTCAATAATCGTTTCGATGCGCTGTTTTTCTGACAGCACCGTGGCCAGGTTACTATTTTCCCATTCTTTCAACCGGTCGGTCATCTCGTTAAAAGCTGTAGCTACTTCGGCAAATTCATCATTTTTGGTAAAATTCAGCCGCTGGTTATAATTCTTTTGGCTGATCTCGCGTATGCCCTCCAATAAGGCGCGCATCGGATTGGCTATAAATCCCGGAAAGTTTACACTAAAGCTAAAAAGCACGAGGAAAGTGAAGGTACCTGCCAGCCCGAGGAACAGGGTAGCTCTTCGCACGGAGACCTGGGCCGAATCGTTTTTACGGACAATAGCCTGCATATTCAATTTCTCGATCTTCCTTAATTGTGCCCTTGCCTCATATTCTGCACTTTCTTGTTGCGCCAGTGTAGCTGAGGAAGATTGAAGTACGCCAAATGCCTTTCTAAGGCTGGCTGCCGCAGCGTCCTCGCCACCCTCCGTAATATTGTGCTCTTCCAGGCTAAGTTGGCGGCTAAAATCGGCTTTGGACTTATCACTTAACGGCAATTTATCTTCATCAAGAATGGTACGCATTTCCCGGGCAAAATTCAGTGATTCATAATTATTCTTCAGGATCACTTTGGCGCTATCCGAAATCTCATGGATATAAAATATGGATACTGCCCCAAAAAAGAGGACAACGACAAAAAGAAAGCCGAAACCCAGCCGAAGTTTATTCTTTATTTTCATGGCAAAATTGGTTATGATAAAATTACTAAATCTATTGCCGTCTTAGATATGTGATTAAGTAACTGATTAAATACGGCTGTTTTTAAAATTACCTGGAACAAATTTAAATGCGGTTTCCCGATGCAGATGGTGGTCACCTCACGTTCGTCTGCGATTTTCATAATAGTCTGGGTGATATGGTCGCTTTTTATCTTGATCACCTCCCCTCCCAACTCTGTTGCCAGCTTGAAATTATTGATCAGGTGACGTTGTTTATCCAGTTTTATGCGGTTGCCGCTTTCCCCGCTGCTCTGGACGTATAAAACGATCCAGGAAGAACGGTAATAAGAAGCAAGACGGGCCGTTTTGCGGATCACCACCTTTGCCGTATCCGAATTGGAAGATATACAGGCTAAAAACCGTTCGGGCCGTAGTTTGATCTGCTTGGGTATTTCTGTATCGATCTTCCGTTCAACATGATGCGCCACCTCTTTGAGCGCCAGTTCCCGCAGCTGTAGGATCTTGTCTGGTTGAAAGAAATTCAACAGGGCTGTTTTTACCTTTGACTGATCATATATTTTACCTTCTTTCAACCGGTCAATCAGTTCGTCGGCCGTAAGGTCAATATTTACAATTTCATCGGTTAGCTCCAGTACTTTATCAGGAATACGCTCAGTGATAGGAATACCTGTAATTTCTTCTATCTCCTGGTTCATACTTTCCAGGTGCTGGATATTGACCGCCGAAATCACGCTGATGCCCGCATCCAGTATATCAACAACATCCTGCCAGCGTTTGGAGTTCTTACTGCCTTCAACATTACTATGGGCAAGTTCATCAACAATCACTACCTCGGGGTGCCGGTTCAGGATTCCCTGGAGATCCATTTCCTCCAGCTGCTTGCCTTTATAAAATATACTCCGGCGTGATATAACCGGTAGCCCTGCTACCAATGCCTCTGTTTCAGCCCGGTTATGTGTTTCAATATAACCAATCTGTATATCAATCCCATTGCGTAAAAGCGCGTGCGCTTCCTGCAGCATCCGATAGCTTTTGCCTACCCCGGCACTCATACCGATATAGATCTTGAACTTTCCGCGCCTTGATTTTTTTACAAGCTCAATAAAGGTTTTGACGGTCGAATCTTTATCCTCTTCAGACATATTATTGATTAAATGAACCCGCTATACTAATGGCAATTAATGGATTATGAGCTACATAAATATGGCCCTTTACAAATATATTATATTACTATGTGAGCGCTATCATTGCCGTAGCTGCTAAAGGAATAAACAGGGGTATTTTTCTCAGTGTTTAGTTTAGAGGGTGGAAACCGGAAGCCGCTTTTTAACTCACGACTTCCAGGGTTCAGCATTATATGATAGGGGTACCAAATAGTTATTAAAGAGCTGCATGTTGAGTACCTGTGGCTTGTTTATGCTCAAAGTACAGGTGTTTGATTTCGTATTGATTATCCACCTTGTCAAATGTGATCAGATCAGCATCCTTATGGAAATAGCTTTGGACACTGTAACGGAACTCACTTTGCGCGGAAAAGCTTTTATCTATATTTTCAATGGTTAAACTTAAAACCGGCGCAGCGGAACTGGTACTATAGAAATATTGTTCAACGGGTATATATCCTTTACCCTGCTGAACTAATTGCTGATGGCTGTAAAGCAGGAAGCCGGAGGTATCCAGTACCCGGTATGCCTCATTATGAAAGTATCTGAAGTCCTGGTTGTTCCGGCGGTATCCAAAAATTTCGCTTTTGGACAGTTTCATTTTTTTACCCTGATAAACCAGACTGATATGCTTTCCGCCTAAAAACTCATTCAGCTGAAGTTTATCGTTTTCATTTAAAACATAACTTAGCCTGCCTGCCTTATAATCCTGTTCGGTAAGATAAATGCCTGTAGTGTTTTTTGAATTTTGTGCATGCAGTCGTATACTTTGTATACCGATTACAATCACCGCGATGAGCACTTTTATTGAATTTTTCATGATTATATATATTAAATTTATGATGATGTATACTTTTAGTAGTAAGGGCAAAGCTTGTATAAGTTTTGTCCGCTTTGCCCTTACCGGGTTATTACTTATTTGTGGCATGTTAGCCAATTGCTATACCAGACTGGATAGCTTAAGCATGGAGGAATTGATTATCAATAGTTTAAAAACAAAGCCACTGCTTTCTTTAAATGACTTTTTCAAAAAGCCTCTCAATTTGAAACAGTGGCATTCTCATGTTGATTAGTTCAACATGAGGTGATATTCATCTATTTTGCGGTAAAGCGTGGCGAGACCAATACCCAATATCCTGGCGGCCTCGGTTTTATTACCCCTGGCATATTTTAATATCCGCCTGATATGGTGTTTTTCCACGCTGTCCAGATCAAGTGCCACCAGGTCATAATAACCGCCGTTATGGAACTCCAAAGGCAATAGTTTGGGGGTCAGTATAGGTTCGTCCATGAGGATGATCACCCTTTCCATCACATTCTTCAGTTCCCTGATATTGCCGTTCCACTTATGCTGGTTCAGCAGTTTAAAAAAAAGTTCATCTACATCGGGTAATTTCTTTTTAATCTTAGCTGAATAAACTTCGATAAAGTGCCTGGCCAATACTTCTATATCTCCTATTCTTTCCCGCAGGGGCGGTAATACAATAGAGAAGCCGGATAAGCGATAAAAAAGGTCGAGACGGAAACGGCCCTCTTCAGATTCCTTTTGCAAATCACGATTGGTGGCGGCAATTAACCGTACATTAACTTTGGTGGTCTTGGTTTCCCCTATTTTTATAAAAGTGCCATTTTCCAGTACCCGCAGCAATTTGGCCTGCAGGTCATGGCTCATTTCACCCAGCTCATCCAGAAAAATAGTTCCTCCGCTGGCTTCTTCAAACAATCCTTTTTTATCTTTAACAGCCCCGGTGAAAGCCCCGGCTTTATAGCCAAACAATTCGCTTTCCAGTAATTCTTTACTAAATGCACTGCAGTTAACCGCTACAAAGGGTTTGTCTTTCCTTAGGCTTTCATAATGAATAGCTTCTGCGAATACTTCCTTGCCGGTACCGGTTTCCCCCAGTAGTAAAACGGTAGCATCTGTTTCGGCTACTTTCTTCGCCAGTTCTACGGCCTCTAAAATAGCGGGCGATTGCCCCAAAACAATGGGAAAGCCATGTTGCACCTCTATCTGTTTTTGCAGTTCGCTCACCTGAAACTGCAGGTTGGCTTTATCAATGGCCTTACTAACTAAAGGAATGATCTTATCATTATCATCGCCTTTTGTCAAATAATCAAAAGCCCCGTTCTTGATCGCTAAAACCCCGTCGCTGATCGATCCGAAAGCAGTCAGGTTGATCACCTCGATATAGGGTTTGATTTGCTTGATCTTACTAACCAGTTCTACCCCGTTAGCATCGGGTAGTTTAACATCACTTAACACCACACGGATGTCCTCACGCTCAACTATACGTAGTCCGGCTTTAGCATTGGGAGTCTGTAATACACTGTAGCCTTCTAATATCAGTATCCTTGCCAGTAATTCACTGAGCTTAATCTCGTCATCAATTATTAATATATTTGATTTCATCTTTGTACTTATTTGGGTTGTTGATCAGCATCAGCGGCAAGGTTTCCAGTAACCTGACATATATGCTGATCCCTTTTTTGATTTCCTCCAGGTAAATAAATTCATCTGAAGAATGTGACCTGGCCGAATCACCGGGCCCGATCTTGACGGAGGGTATGTTTAGCCAGCCCTGGTCTGAAGACGTGGGTGAACTATAGGTTTTACATCCTACCGCGATACCTGTTTTCACGATAGGGTGATCAAACGGAACTGAAGATGCCCCCAGTGAACCAGGACGAACCTTGATCTGGCAGGACACATGCTTTTTGATAGTATCAAGGATCTCCTGTTGCGAAAAAGTATCGTCATTACGGATATCTACCGTAAACTCACACTTGGCCGGCACAATATTATGTTGTAAGCCAGAATTGATGGTAGTAATGGTCATTTTTACTGGCGACGGCCCTTTTACCGGTTGCGCAAACTGGTAGTTCCTGAACCATTCCAGGTCTTTGAGACATTTGTGAATGGCATTATCCCCTTCTTCCCTGGCTGCGTGCCCGGAACGCCCGTTACTAATGCAATCAATCACCAGATTCCCCTTTTCTGCAATAGCCATCTGTAATAAAGTAGGCTCGCCAACAATGGCCAGCTCCAGCTTGCCCAACAGAGGAATAATGGACTTAATACCATTTTGCCCGGAATTTTCCTCTTCGGCGGTAGCAGTCAGGCAGAGGTTAAATCCCAGGCCCTTGTAACAGTAAAAATGCAAAAAAGTGGCGATCAATGACACCAGGCATCCCCCGGCGTCGTTACTGCCCAAACCATAAAGCTTTCCCGCAGCTATTTCAGGACAAAAGGGATCATTGGTATAACCGTCATTAGGCTTAACGGTATCCAAATGAGAATTGAGTAAAATGGTGGGTTTGGCACTGTCATAATACTTGTTATAACACCAGATATTATTTCCTTTTCTTTTAACTTTGATGGAATAGCTGGTGAGGTATCGCTGAACAATATCCGCCGCCGTCGCTTCCTCTCCGCTAAAAGAGGGCGTTTTTATTAATTGTTGCAGTAAAGTTACCGACTCGCTAAAAAGCAGAGAATTCATTGGCAGGCCGTCCCATACCCGGGAAATGCCTGATCCTTCATTCAGATCTTTTATCATAACAATAAATAATTAATTTAACTGTGGATCAAACAACATTGCGGTACAAAGGCAATTGCACCTCTTTTTACTTTGCAATACATCATAGTTAACGCAGCTTTTGCAAGCATCCCAAAAGGTGGATTCCTGTGCAACTTCTGCATAGGTTACCGGCTCAAAGCCCAACTTGGTGTTCAGTTTCATGATGGCCAGGCCCGAGGTAATACTAAATATCTTTGCGGATGGATACTTCGTTCGGGATAATTCAAATATTTGTGTTTTGATTTGGGAGGCAACACCCTGGTTACGGTGTTTAGGGGATACGATAAGACCGCTGTTTGAGACAAACTTTTCATTGTCCCAGGTCTCTATATAGGAGAAACCGGCCCATTCACCTTTTTCGGTTACGGCAACTATCGCTTTGCCGGTGTCAATTTTTTCTATTACAGAGGCTGCTGATCTTTTTGATATTCCGGAGCCTCTTGTTATCGCGGAACTTTCCATTTCATGAATAATCTGGTCAGCGAAGACCACGTCAGCCGGAATGGCTGACCTTACAATAATTCGTTCATCTTCCATTTCTTTTTAGTTTATTTCCAGTTAAAGCACGGATTGTTTAATAACTGTATATACCCTGTTGCCAAAAGAATGCCCATTATCCAGGCATAGCTGTGTTTATGTGTTTAGATCCTTTAAATGAAGGCTTTATTTTTTGGGGACTGAAAAGGTCATAAAAAAAGCCTATCAAAATGAAAGGCTTTTTTTATCAAATTAGGTTATTCCGGGAAAAATCATACCATATGATGATTCTCAGATTTGTCGCTGAAGTGCTCCCGATAATCATTTTCATCTACAGCCAGTATGCTAATACTATTCTGGCTTAGTGCCTTTTTTCTTTTAGGTCCGGAAGCGGTACTCATGCCTTTTACCAGCTGATAAGTCTGGGTTAGTTTTTTTATATTCTGCTAATTTCCCTTGATTAAAAAAAACTAAAATTTAACCAGTAGCTTTTCAGAAATAAGCTTACCATCCTTATAGTATTCGAAAAACCAATTTTCGTTCTTTTTCAGAACTATTCCGTTAGCAGTAGCGTTACTGGCTATAAAATAATTCTCTGCCGAGGTTTTCAGGAGGGTTAAAACTATTTTCGGCGTGGTGTCAATTAATTGATATCCATTAGCTATTGCCTGCGCATATAATGTTCCTGCCGGCTGATTGGTTACCGCTTCTGTTGTTTTTGGAGGTGCTGCTAAAGCCGTAGCTGAAGCTGCTACCGTTGATTTTACAGGTACTGCGGAAGCTGCTGTTGTAGCTATTTGTTTTTCAGGTTCTGTTGCAGCTATTGTTGTAACCACTGRCTGGGCCGGCTCATTGGTTGATCCGTTATAGGCATACGTAACTTCATTTAAGGATGTAAAAGCATCCCTTAAAGCCATATTATAAGAAACTTTATAATCTTTCTCCCGGCTTTTACCCTCTTTACTTTTAAAAACAATATTACCCTGGCAGTCCTTTAACAAAAGTGTAAGGCTGGTGGTAAACATTCCGCTTTTTTCTAATAATTCGGCATTCAATGCGTGGCATTTATTGTTAGCCACTTCGCTGGGCAATTCAGCATTATCAAAATAAACTGTAAAACCTTTATCCTGCAAAAGGCCTTTGGTTAGGCTATTTAGCGAATACTGATCATTTTGCTTAAGGAAACTGAATCTTTCGGGCACTACCACATATTTGTAATTATTAATGGAATTTTGCGAATAGCCCGAAAAAGAGAGAAATAAAAAAAGCACTAAAACATATCTTTTCATATAAAATAATTATAAAACCTTTTTTAGATTTATTAACTCGATTTAAAAGTTTGAGAATAGTAGGAATTGTATTTTTATTTGATAACCCTAAAATTAAAGATATTTTTTGACAAGCTTGAAATAATCATCCAACCTTTTAAAAGATGCCGTATTAAACAATCTTTAGCAGTATGTTCTGAATAGCAATTAATGGCTCAAAAATGCATTGCCAAACAATAATTCATTAATGATTAAAATAAATGTAACTATCATTAAATGAAACACATAATTTTATCTGTTTGCCATTGTAATAATTATTCATAATTTCAGACCACTTATGCTAAAATTTTCCTTCACTCTGTTTTTTGCCATAGTCTCTTTAGGCTTATTTAGATACTTTTCAGGTACTTTTTCCCAGGAAAGTCAACCTCAAAGTACTTCTTCTTTGTTAAATCAAAGGGAAACTTTAAGTACTGTACACCAAGATTCTTTGCATTGGCCCGAAGGATTAACGGTTACCATGTTTGCAGGCCCCGAGCTTACACCAAGCCCCGCCTGTATTGCGACAGCACCAACAGGTGAGGTATTTGTTGGTATAGATATGATAGGCTCGCTGGGCAAAACTCCCGGAAAAGGAAAAATTCTCCGGCTTGTGGACAGTGATCATGACGGTAAGATAGACAAGCATACAGAATTTGCCGAAGTTGACGATCCCCGGGGTATCCTCGTTATGGGTGATCAGGTTTTTGTAATGCACACTGTGTTTTCTAAAGAAACGGGTAAGGCGACCGGGATGAACCTGGAAGTTTTTCAAGATAAGGACCAGGACGGCATTGCCGACGGGCCCCCAAAACCGCTGATTGAGCATATCAGCAATGCGCACATGCTGGTTGAAAGAGGTACAGACCATGCTACCAATGGAATACGCATGGGCATCGACGGCTGGATATATATTGCTGTTGGTGACTTTGGATTTCATGATGCTATAGACCGCAGCGGCAAAAAACTAACCATGCTGGGTGGTGGTATCGTTAGAGTAAGGCCAGATGGAACTGAGACGGAGATTTACACACATGGAACCCGAAACATTTATGACGTTGCCATTGACCCCTACATGAATATTTTCACGAGGGACAATACCAATGATGGCGGCGGATGGAACATCCGTTTTTCTCACCACATACAATCGGGCGAATATGGGTACCCTGTATTGTTCMAGCATTTTACAGACGAAATTTTACCAGCCCTGGTAGATTTAGGAGGTGGATCGGGCACAGGCTCTTTGTTTATGGACGAACCCACCTGGCCGGAAAAATACAACCATGTACCAATGACAGCTGACTGGGGAAGAAGCGAACTTTATATTAACCGTGTAAAACCGGATGGCGCCAGCTTTCAGCAAAAAGAAGAAGAATTTATTCAATTACCTCAGATTACAGATCTTGACGTAGATGGATCCGGAATACTTTACCTTTCTGCATGGGATGGCGCTGGTTACTCCGGCGATCCAGCTAAAGGCTATGTTGTGCGGGCCGTGCCTAAAAACTGGACTTACAAGGCTTTCCCCGATCTTCATGCCGCTTCATCAAGTGATTTGGCAGACTTACTTAAATCAGCAAGCGCTGTAGCCAGGCTAAGTGCCTCTCAGGAACTCCTTACCAGGCCTGTTGAAGAGACCGGCAGGCTGTCGCTTGGAATTGCAAATGATGCAAGCCTGCCGTTATATGCCCGGGTAGCAGGTATTTACACCTATGGCCAGGCAACCCGTGAAAATGGAATACCCGCCTTAGTACAGCTTTCGAAAAATAAGGATTTAAGAGAATTTGCCTTAAGGGCATTGGCAGACAGAAAGGCCGGTATTCAAAACGTACCCATTGAACCGTTTTTAGCCGGTTTAAAGGATTCCTCCGAACGCGTTCAAGTCGCAGCCATTATAGGCCTGGGCCGCCTCGACAGAATAGCTGCAGCGCAACCGTTATTGGCAACACATGTTCCCGCTACTTTTGTGGCGCCGGGAAAAAATGAGGAAGGCCCTCATGCCAAACCTAATTCCGCAATTATACCGGCACATCTGGCTGTAAAGGCCCTTGTAAGTATGAATGCTGTTAATGAATCCGTTAACGCCATCGGAACCCAAAACTCCACCCTGGCACTATGGGCTTTAAGATACATGTATGATACCAAAGCTGTTGATGGTTTAATCGGCTCCTATTCAAAAATTAAGGATGAAAAAACCAAAAAGCAAATACTGGTAACGTTATCCCGGCTTTACAAAAAAGAAGGTGATTATGATGCTTCCTGGTGGTGGGGCACGAGGCCGGATTCGCACGGACCAATTTACAAAGGCGTTACATGGGCAGGTTCGTTACAGATTGAGCAGTTTTTAAAAACCCAATGGGCAAAATCGGCGCCTGGCGGGAAACAACTTTTTGCTGATTTAAATGCCCGGCACCAAATGGGTATCACCGCGTTTGGGGGCGAAGAAAAAAACGTTGCCTCGAAAGAAGTTAAGATCGACCTGGCAAAGATCAGGAACAAGAAAGGCCAGATCGGGAAATCTTCCATCGAGGATGTGATGCTGATGATCGCAAAAATAAAAGGGGACCCATTAAAGGGAAAAGTTCTTTTTGCACGCCAGGGCTGCATAGCCTGTCATAGCCTTAACAGGGGTGAAAAACAGAAAGGTCCGTTTATGGGGCAAATTGGTTCTATCATGAAACGGCAACAAATTGCAGAGTCGGTTCTTAAACCTAACGCATCTATTTCTCAGGGCTTTGCAACCGTCATGATATCGGCAAAAGGAAACAAAAGTTATATGGGGTTCATTACCGAGGAGTCGGCCCAAAAAATAGTCATGCGAAATATTACCGGTGACGTTTTTATGATAAAAACCGCTGACGTAATCAGTCGCAAAGAATTGAAAACATCTATGATGCCTACCGGTCTTGCCAATGCGTTATCATACGATGAGTTTGCCTCCCTCATCACTTTTCTTTCACAGCAAAAAAACTAAGTGCTATTTTCAAGCCCTCACTTAACTTAATTAATATAAACAAATCAAAAGTACCGGGTGGCTCCCGCCCGGTACTTCACCCATATAAATACCCATTGTAAAATTTACTGTCATCGGCATTAATTCCGGTGAATTTCCTTCTTACTTTCAACAATCCAGGCAGAATCCCCCTTGATGGTCATCAATATCGGTATCGGGTGCCTAAATGTCTATTCCACGATGAATTTTGCCTATTTCACTGATAAACTACTCGGCGTTTTAACCGGTAATGATCAAATTTGGTTTAACAAAACACTTAAACATCAAATATCATGACACTTAAAAATGCAAAAAGAATTTATTGGACAGGCGCCTTGTTAACCTCCTTATGGTTTGGTGCAAGCGGTTTTTTTGAACTGACTAAAAACCCCATTGTTTGGGACATCACCCTGCAATTGGGCTACCCCTCCTACTTTATTTACGTGCTGGGTATCGCTAAACTATCAGGAATTATTGTGCTTTTAATTCCAGACAAACTGCTTAGGTTAAAAGAATGGGTGTTTGCCGGAGTATTCTTCGATATCATCTTTGCCTTCGCCTCCAAATTGAATGTGGTTGGACCATCAGGTACCATCGACGCCATTGTTGCGTTTACCATGGTAACCATCACTTACCTAATGTTCCGGAAGATCTATTCTGCGACCTACCTTAATCTTTCGACCGGCGTAAAAAATTAAATCTAATATTAGCTAACTCTCAGGAATAAAGTGCCAAAGATAAAGTCTCTGGCACTTTATCAGCCGTCTGGTTTTTTAAATATCATTTCAGGATTTCTTAGTATTCAGCATCCCCCTCAGGACTTCGTTATATAGTAATTGTGTTGAAACCAGTGATGAATATCTACCATTTTCAGTTATTGCAATAAAGGCAGCTTCGCTTGAAAACAGCGTACTGGTTTGCTTTTCATCCGTCCAACTCTTGTCAATCTGCTGCTTTATCAATATTGGCTTAAAAACTTCATCCAGATGCACCATACTGATATGTTTCGCACCTCCCTTATTTTCAATATTTTCACCAAGTTCATGTTGTAAAAGTTGTTCCGTTAGTAATTCATTTGGTAGTCCTGAAATAGTTGAGAATGCCATCCAGGTATGATTTGTGGCAAGCGCACCTTGCATCCAGGGTTGCGCAGGCGGAATATTGTAATTATTATAGGGTTGTACAGGTTCCAACGGGGGTACTAATTCCCACTGCCTGGCTGCGGCCCGCGATGCATAAAAACTCTTCAAATATTGCGGATTCTCTTTTAATAATTGCTGTAACAGCTCTTTAGGCCGCGCCCATCCTACAAATGTTTGTTCCCTGCCTTCTATGGTTGCTAAGAACACTATTTTATCAGGTTTTCCAAGCCGGTCGGCACCGGCAATTAAAACCAACAGCCGGGTTTCCCACCAGGCATGTCCATCTTCCAAATCTATTACAACAACACCCGAAGAGGTAGCCTCACGCAATGTATCCAGGATATTGGAGGTTCCGCTATCGGCCACATGTTCTCCGCGTACGCCAATATTTGCAGGTACGGTAAACCCTGAATATGCCGATTGTTGTATTTTTGAAAAATCAATCTTAAGATCGCCATAACCTATGGTGCCTCCGCGTTCAATAATTATATCGAGAATAGCAAGTGTAACTGGTAACAAGCTCAGCAAAAAAACACCTATTAAGATCGTATTACTTGAAGTATCAGCCGGCCAGCCAGTAGTTGAGTGCAAAGTTCCGGTAATGAGCAATAACGAGATTAAAAGTATTACAGCAGAGATAATACTGATCTTTGGTGTGAATGGCCAAAAACGATGAGCAGGCGTTTTCATTTTGTATCTTTTATTTTTTGCTATGATAACCCTCGATCATCACGGCGGGGTCAGAACAACATAAAATTCACTATAAAACACTATAAAACAATGCGTTAAACCACGTTAAGCATATGTGGTTTTTACGCAAACTAACAATACTTATATTTTTAAATAAAAATACCCCTTAAATGCTGTCGTAAAGCTTAGATAATTAAGCATTTACCTAATTATTCTATGAGATTTTAAGTAATCATGATTTGCGGGTAGCTCCATGAAATGTCATTTAAATGTCATTAAATGCACATTACTTTACAACTTTCTGTGTTGTATTTTACATCATTTTTACACATATAAATCGCTCATAGCTTATTTTTTGAACCAATTTTAATTATAGTCTATAAACTTTTAAAAAAAATCAACGGTAATTTTTAAGGTAAGGCAGCGTTGCATGACCAACCTTTTAAAAACACTCTATGCAAAAAAAATCCTTAAAAAGAAGAAAATCAGTCGGTTTGGCACTAACTGCCATTCTTTTGATTGGTAGCTGCTCCAAAAATGCAGACGCACCCAGTCCCCCGGTTAATGCTATTTCACCGGAGAGTCTTTCTGTAACAAGTACAACAAATGTTGCGCCAACCGTTTATCCAATTAGTGTTTCCACAATGAGACATGATGCAGGCCATGGTTACAAAGCGGGGCCAATTTCTGCCACGGGCGATTCAAATGAACAGCCAACCGTTTCAACGCTTAAGATTTATGAAAACGGTGTCGCGTTAGGGCCCGCGCACTCGGCTCACAGTGACATCCGAGAGATCGGAAAAGGAAGCTTTAGCCATTGGGGAAAAGATTTGTATTTTTCTGCATCGGATAACAGTAATCCGCTTAATAACGGCAGGAAATACACCTATACCCTTACCGGAACGGCCGGAAGTTCCACAACTACGCAGACCACTTCAACAGCGCCTACAGGTTCAGTCTTAAATACCTTATTAACAGGATACGCTACCGTTAATGGAACAACCACCGGAGGTAAGGGCGGCAAAACCGTTACAGTAACATCATTAGCAGCTTTTAAAGCGGCAGTGGCCGGTTCGTCTCCTAAAATTGTTTACGTCAGCGGAACTATTAGAGGAGCCGGATATGATCCTGTTTATGTGGGATCCAACACCACGCTTATAGGTAAAACAGGAGCTATTTTACAAGGTATAAACCTGTATCTGTTTACAATAAGCAACGTTATCATTCAAAATATAACATTCAAAAACTATGTAACAGAGTGCGGGGTTTACATCAAATTCCAATCACACCACGTGTGGGTAGATCATTGTGATTTTTCAACAGACAAAATTCATGGCTGGGATTATTGGGGTAAGGACATTGGTCTTGCTGAGGGGGCCGATTTTGTAACCGTTTCATGGAGCAGGTTCCATGACACTAACTTATCGGTACTTATCGGTTCCACAGCAAGTGGTGCGGCAGCGGCTAACACCGGCAAATTACATGTTACATTTCATCACAACTTTTGGTATAACGTAAGCGAAAGAGAACCAACATTGCTTTTTGGATCAATTCACATGTACAACAACTACCATTTAAACAATTCGGGCTATTCTATAGGCGTCAGGTATGCTGGTATTGCACGAACTGATAGGGAATATTTTTCAGGCTGTAAAAAACCGCTTACAACTAACCTTGATGGGGAACCTGTAGGTTATTTCAGTGGTACATCAACTAATATCTATTCAAATTGTGGTGCCAATAATATTACTACAACATTAAAAACCTGGGTTCCACCTTATTCTTATACGTCCCTGCTTACTGCTGCTGCAAATGTGCCTACAGTTGTTAAAGCCGGGGCAGGCCCTAAAACAGTTAATTAAGGGATTCATTAATCAAAAAAAAATCTATCACGTTTAATTTAAGCCTGCCTCCAATGAGGCAGGCATTTTTTTTACTTTATGAGGCTATTCAGGTCCTGGCGTTTATGCCTTGCCATCTGTCAATTTCTTTCTATTCTTTAATTTATTGCGCATCAAAAACGCATCAAGGGAAAACACCCCTGCACCTGAAATGATTAAGGCGATGAGACCTGCTATGTATATCACGTTAATTTCATATCCGGGAGGACCGAATAAAGGTCCTTGAGGTGTCAGACCTATTGTATTCACAGAACTAAATCCAAACTTTAGTTGAATGGTGAACATGGCGACAAGCATCGTTGAGATGAGTGGAATGGAAACAAGCCCGACAAACAAGCCTAACAGAAGCGCTAATCCTCCAAATAATTCAATACAAGGTAAAATATAAGCTGTAATATGTGCTAATGGAACACCAATTAAATGTAGTAGCTTTTCAAAGCCTGCGGGCCCGCGGCTAAGTTTAACATACCCATGGGCCATAAAGCCAAAGCCCATTCCGGGACGCAAAAATAGTGGAGCCCAATTGTTGTAGTTTTTATTCGATCTTGAAAAAATGTCTTTTATCATATTGAGGCATATTAGTTTTGGAATTAGTCGCTGTAACTCACATATCCTTACAAAGATCTTTTAGTTTTTGTTGAGTTTCCCTCCTATACGCTATTTCAGATTGATTTTATAATCATTATCCAATTTTACCACTTTAGGTTTTAACGAAATAAACGTATTACGAACCATATTATTTAGCGGAATATGATGATAAAAATGCTGATGTCTATTATTCCGGTTGTTGGTCTACTATTTTTCTACTTCATTTCCTGTATGCTTAATATTGTTATCAGAAAATAGTTAAGGGTTTTCATTTAAAATTTTATATTATGAAACACACAACATTCAATCAGGCGTTTATTAAGATATTTACACTGATTACACTATGCTTCACCGCATTTGGTTTTACAACAAAGTTTGGGTTAGACAGTTACGAGATCTATCTTAATAACAAGCTCATCCTAAACCAGGCGGTGAACCAGCCTTTGAGTTTAAGAGTACTGCAACTGAGTAAGGCAAATGACAATGATCAGCTGCGCATCAATTACAAACATTGCACTGTAAAGGGAGCCGGTACGAGCAGGAGCATTGCCATAAAAGACGAGAAGGGAAATACGTTGAAGAAATTTGAGTTTGCCAATACCACCGGTTCGGATTTAAATATGACGATATCGGTAAAAGAGCTGTTGCAGTTGGAAAAGAATAATGTCAATCATGAGCTAAGCCTTCATTATACTTCACGGGAACTCCCTAAAGGCGAAATGCTTGCATCTCTTCATTTTAAATGATGAGATACTTTCCAGGAGAAATGAATCTAAGACAGAAATAGAAGCATAGAATGATATTCTATGCTTCTATTTAGCTTCCCCTCTCGGCAAGTTATAGTGATGAAGAACCAAAATTCAAGTCATCAAAACAGGCCATTGCAACCTTATTTTACCTTGAGCTCTTTGCCTGCAATATCTTCCCATCTGTAGTAATGAAAGGTCTTATCATTACTCATCACTACAAATAATCCATGTTTGAATGTATCATTCAGTGGTATATTGACCACATCAGATCCATCGCTCTGCTGTGCAGCTACGTTAGCTATCTTAAGCAGCTTATGCGTTGTTCCCTCCCGGTTAAAAATCTGAAAACGATTAGCCCCCTGATCAGACACCATAATGTAGCCGGTAGAATCAATTAATTTATAAATTGACAGACCCTCATGATCGGCCTGAAAACCTGTTGTGCCAAATATGGCCAGTTGCTCATTGCCTTTTTTCGGGTCCGCGTAATACTGCCTCACGCCTACCTGCTCATCTGAATAATAAATATAGCCCAGTTCATTATCAACCGCAATTGCTTCAATTTCCTTTTTGCCGCTGTACTTGCCAAACTTGCGCACAAGCGTAGCTTTTACATTGCCCGTGCCATCATCGCCCAGTAAATATTGCCAGATGTACCCACCGGTTGTAGGACCGCTCTTACGGCCAACTATGGCATACATTTTACCATCTTTAGCTGTATAGATAGCTATACCCATCAAGTCGCGGTACTCTGCGCCTGTTTCACCAACAAACATTTCAACCCCGCCGTTATCAACAGGTTTCATGGCCGGTAACGAATAAATACGGAGCTTGTGGCTCATGCGCTCGGTGGTAATAGCAATGTCAGTTGGTTTACCGTTTAACATCAGGCCATAGGCAATGTCTACATTGTTAGGGCGTTTCAATCCTCTTACAACCTTATCAGCTATTATCTTACCATGGAGGTTGAACACGTACAGGGCGCCATCAGCATCTTTATCGGTGCCAATAACCAGGCTTTCAGCCGGGCTGGTTTTATTAACCCAGATGGCGGGGTCATCGGTATCGTACTTAACGGCTTCTGTAATTATAACCGGCTTGATAGCCGTGGTATCTGCAGCTGGTTTGCATGAAGTAAGGAGTAATATGGCCAGCGGCGCTAAACAAAACAAGTTCAATTTCTTCATGCAATTATAATTTAGCACCATACGCGCCAACAAATACAGAAGGCTCAGGTGATGTATAAGTGAGGCCGTTGGCCAGGGTTATGCCCGCCTTATGGTGGCGTGTAAAGTTAGTGGTACCTTTTGTTAATGCAGGCGAATTACCTTGCAAATGAAAATCCCATGAGGTATTATAATCAGGACTCACCTCAGAATTGCTTAATGGGTAGTTCACAAATTTAGGGTCGTTGTCGCCCGCTTTGGTACCCCTTACATCGTTAGCGCCGCCTGCTACTATATCATTACTGCCAACCTGAAACTGGTCAACCGTAGTTTGGTCAAAACCGTAATACCAGTTGTAGTCGTTTTTAGAACGGTTATCCTCCGGTTTTTTAGGGTCGCGTTTTATACCGTAACGGGTATTGGCAAAAAGGTTGTTATATAAGTCGGCATGTACGGTGGCTTCCAGCCAAACAGAACCACCTTTAGCGGTAGGCCTGCGCCAGCCGGTATTGATCATCGTATTGTTATAAGCAATTATGTAAGCCTGCGGGGTGCGGTCACCAGTGTTTGATAGCTTCAACGCGTTGGTATTGCAGCTATAAACCAGGTTGTAGGCAATATCGGCCAGGCAACCTGATTTAAAGTTCATAGCCTCGCCGCCGCTTATACCAGTTGTGTAAAACACATTGTTCGAAAATATGCTTTTACCACCTTCAATGTATGTACAGTCTTCCTGGAAGTTGCGCACAATGCTGTTGGTTACAATAAGTTTACCGTTTACGTTTGAGAACCAAAGCGCCGGCAGGTTTTCACCGGCCACTGCTTTATACAGGCCCATTTTTACCGATGTTGAAGCATCAGATGTAGTGTTGCCGCCATACTCTAATATGGTATGGTCAAGTACAAGCTCGGCGCAGGTAGGCGCGGCCAACAAGCCCCCCCACATTTTGCCGAATTTATTGGCATCGGTTTTATAAACATCGCTCACGGTAAATTTAACAGGGCTTTCGGCAGTGCCTAACGAGTATAAATTACCTTTAATTACTATCTCGGGTTTGGCAGTCACATCCATTAATACGGTTACACCTTCTTCAATGGTAAGGCTTTTCCCTTCAGGGATAATGATATCACCTTTAATTTCGTGCACGCTGCCTTTAGTCCATACGCCCGATACTTCACCAATTGCCGAACCATTCTGCGGAGTGGTATCAACATTTATGTTAGCTTTTTCGCAACCTGTAAAAGCCAGTGCCGCAAATGCTAATGCCATTATAATCTGTTTGAATTTCATATTGAATGCTTTAATAAATATTAATTAAACTTATATCTTAAACCTATCAGGTAGCCCTGGCCATACTGATCATTACGGATCAAAGTCTGTCCGTTAGAAACAATATTCTCCCTGATATTATCATTCTCGGTGTTAGTGCCTTTTATAAATAGTTTGAATGGTGTATTAAGGAGGTTATTCGCTTTTACAAACACGCTTATACCGCTCTTGAAACTTTTTTCGGCAGAGGCATCCATCTGGATAAAGCCTTTTTGCCAAAGGTCATTGTTCAGGAATTGCGATACAGTGTTGATACGCTCGCCTGTATAGGCGCCTGCAAGCTGTATGTCTAAACCTTTTTTGGTGTCTTTATATAATAAAGACAGGTTTGCAACATGTGCCGACTGACCATACAATGGTCTCGACTGGTTAACCAGGAATGCTTCGATATCGCCTGTGGTTTGGTTTATCCTGCGCGATGTTTTTGGTGTAGTGATGCGTGAGTGTGTATAGGTATAGTTTGCCTTGATACCGATTTTGTTAAAAAATTTGACATAATCAATCTCGGCGCCATAGTTTTTGGCCGTCCCAAAGTTACCCGGGGTATAATAAATATCCTGCCCACGCACGGCATCCGGCTGGAAGGTATATTCAATAGGATCTTTTATTTTTTTGTAAAATGCGCCTACCAATAATTGTTCAGATGCACCCGGGAACAATTCATAACGCAGATCGTAATTATCTGCCAATGCACGTTTCAGATCAGGGTTACCGCGCTCTTCATATTCTTCGTTAACTATCTTACTCGGCACTATTTCATAAAAACCCGGACGGTTTACTGCCCTGTAGTATGATGCATGTAATTGTTCTTTATCGGTTAAATGGTATTTTATAATAGCGCTTGGTAACACATCTGTGTAGATCTGGCTTCCGGTAGGCCTTGATTCACCCTGTGGAAATAATAAGTTGTAGCCCTGGTTGGTATGCTCTACCCTTGCGCCGGCAGTTACCTCTAATTTATTCGATGTTAATTTAAACATACCATAACCTGCTCCTATCTTTTCCGAAGCATCGTATGTTAAAGAGTTGGCTACACCTCCCTGGGGATTACTTACTGATAAATTCAGATCAGTATAGTTTTGAAAATCAACCCCGTATAATGGTGCCTTACCCTGAGCATTAAGCGGGGCAAACAGGTTATATTTATTAAAAAAACCGCTCCTTTGCTTATCGCGGTATAAACCGCCTGCCATGAAATCGATCTTATTGTTTCCCGTTTTTACTGTATAACCAAGGTCTAAATAACCGGCTTTATCCTCATCGGTGTTACGTTCCCAGCGGCGTTCTACCGGGTTAGTGTTTACTAATGATAAACGAGTATCCTGGTTGTTTGTACGTAAGCCATTCAAACTTATCAGCGTATTATCAGGCACTTCGTTTCTTGCTGATGAATACACTCCCGACCATTGTACCTTGAATTTGCTATCGAAAAATTTATGATCACCATGCAGGGTGGTGTTATATATCTGCTGCTCGGTTAAACGGCTGCGGGTGCTGTAAACCAGCTCGGCGTTTTTACCCTGGCTCGCATTGTAAACATTGTTGTAGGTTGTACTTACTTCATCGCGCAGCTGTTGATTTTTAAGGTCTACATACAGGTTATAAAGGCTTATCTTATTGTTTTTATCAAACACATAATCAACCTTGCCATGTAAACCTAAACGTTTTTGCTGGTCAGAATATTCGCGCTTGTCCTGACTGGTAATTTTTGCATAAGCATCGGTACCATCAACAGATGAATCATAAAAGGTACTATTGCTGCCGCGATAGGTATTTTGATAACTACCTGCAATAATAACACCTAACTTATTATCAAAAAACCGCTGACCGATAGATAAGCTCCCGATCATATTAGGAGCAGTTTTTTTCGATGTATAATCAAGCGTACCTTTTGCAAAATCGGCTTGAGTGGCATTATAATTACGACCGTTTATTTCATAAGGAGATTTGTGGTTGATGCCCGAAGCATCAAAGCTTGTGAAATTACGGTCAAAGAATAACTGGCTGTAACCGGTTGCTATATTGGCGTTTATCTGGAAATGGTCAGGCGCGTTTTTCATTACCATGTTGACCGCGCCGCCAATAGCATCGCCTTCTAAATTAGGGGTTAAGGTTTTATAAACTTCGAGCCTTTCCAGTAAATCAGACGGAAACAGATCGAGCGGTACATAACGGTATTTGTTATCCGGGCTCGGTATCTTAACACCGTTCACTAATGTATAGTTGTAGCGTTTATCCATTCCACGTAAAATAGCATATTGGCCATCGCCGTTGCTATTACGCTCAATAGATACCCCGGATACACGCTGCATAACGTTGGCCACAGTCAAATCGGGTGATATCTCGATAGCACGGCCGGGTACGATGTTCATTATTTGTGTGGCATTCTGCTCAATACGGCGGGCATCACCATCGTTAGAGCCACTTGCATTTGCCCTAACGGTAACCTCGCTCAGATCTTTAGCCGAAGTTTCCATATAGAACTTTAAATGCGGATTGTCCTCCTTCAGGATGGTTATTTGCCGGACAATTGTTTTGTAAGTAATGTAACTTATCCGGATGGTTGCTGCACCGGGAGGTACATCTTTTATCTCGAATGAGCCGTCGAGCCCGGTGCTGGTTGATTTACCTGTACTTTCTAAAACAACCGTCGCGCCAACTAAGGCTTCGCCAGATTGTTTATCGTAAACATGGCCCTTTAGTTTGGTTGCGCTTGCTATTGTCGCACAAAGCAGCAGCGGTAAAAGGATTTGTAAAAGTTTATTCATTGTTGTGGGGATAATGTTTCATTTTTTTGTGATGCTGCAAAGGTGTGTATACATCCAAATAGAAATGAAACTTGTGGGGTTACATAAAGGCAACACCGTTACGTTAGCCGTATATTAAAAAGCAACAGTATAATTTAAATACCTTATTAACAGATATTTAATTGTTTTTAAAAACTCCGTTATCATTTTATTACCGTTACATTAAGTTAAAGTTAACACCAAAAACAAAGCTTTTTTTATAAGAAATAAGCCGTAACGGTAACGGTACTATAAGCTTTGAATAAAGGCTGTAAGATTGTCGCCCTGGGGTATATTTAGTTTTTTGCGGAGCCTGTATCTGGAAACACGCAGGCTGTCGGTAGATATTCCTAACAAGGTGGCTATATCTGCAGATCCGAGATTTATGCGGAGTAAGGCAATCAGGCGCATATCTGTAGAAGTCAATTCGCCGCTATGCTTTTTAATATTATCAAAAAATTGCTGGTGAACCTGCTCAAAGGCATTGGTAAATTCCTTCCAGTGTTGTTCGTGATTAAAACTTTCGTTAATCTGCGCTATAACTTGCTGCATTTGCTTTTTCTGGTCACGTTTATCTTCTTTGACCATAGCCTGTAGTGTGCTGCGCAAATGCTCAAGCAATTGATTATTCTTAATCAGATTTAAGGTATGGGCAGATAATTCCCTGCTTTTTACATCCAGTTGCTGTTTCAGGCTTTCTTCTTCAAGCTGCTGGTTTTTTATTTCCAGCTGCATCAGTTCATGCTGCGCCTCTTTTTGTTTGGCCAGTGCATTCTGGTCTTTGATCTTTAAGCGTTGCCTGCTAAAAATAACTATAACCAATATGATCAGCAGTGCCCCTATCACAACTGCAGCAAAAGCGATGATGCGATTTATTTTGCGAATATTGTTAAGCCTAACAATCTCGTCACTCTTTTTATCTATATCGTACAGCACCTGTAAAAAGGCAGTTTGCTTAACGCCATCTTTTGAATAAATCTCAAGCGAATACTTTCGGCTTAGTTCTGCGTAATAGTACGCACTATCCATGCGGTTGATTAATTCGTAGGTTTTTCCCAGATCCTTGCTGCATGCGGCAAGTTGGTAAATATTACCTGTTTGCCCTGCAAGTGTCATGGCCCGGTGCGATTGTACTATGCTTTCTTTATACTTACCTGTTTTGCGCAGAATATCACCAAGATTATTGATTACTTCGATACTGGCTATCTCATTATTCTCTTCCCTGTAAAGCTGTAAAGAGTGCTTAAAGCAGGTGTAAGCAGAATCAAATTTTGCCAGGTCTTCATAAATGCTTCCCAGGTTTTCGTATATTTTTGCAGCACCTTGTTTATAATTTGCACTGGTATATGTTTTAAGCGCCAGGTTTTGATAATAAAATGCACTATCATATTGGCGGCGCTTTTCATACAGGTGCCCTATATTTCCAAAAATTTCAGCCTGCCCTTTAAGATTATGGTTTTGTTTGTAAATAACTAAGGCCTTGTTATACATGGCACGTGATTTTCCCAGCTGTTTGTTATAATAATATAAAACGCCCATTTCGCCCAGATTAACGGCCAAAAAATTTTTGTCACCCAGGGTGCTGAACAGCTTATCGGCACGTTGATAAAAATCGATTGCCTGGGCGTAATGTCCCTGATTATAGCAAATCTGGCCCATTTGATGCAAACAAGCACCTTCGGTAGCGATGTTGCCTTCATCGACTGCCTTTGCATGAAGTTTTTTAAGAATTATAAGTGCTGAATCTGGATGCTTTTGGCTAAGTGAGCGGATCGCAAATAACTGTTTATCCTGCCCATAGGCATTGGTACTGGAAAAGAGAAACCAAATGACTATAAGGAAAATAGCTCTATGCATTTAATCATTTATGGTTACCGTTAACAAATTGCTGTGTCAGGATACAAATCAATCGTTTTAATATTAATTGAATGTTAACAACACGGGCATTTCATGTTTTAGAAACGAATTGCCACAATTATATATATTATAAAAGGGAATTAACCTTCAGATTAATTCCCTTTTATGATATAATTGACTGATGATTTATCAATAACCAGGGTTTTGAGTTATCTTGCTATTTTGCGTGATAACATATTGCGGTATAGGCAATAATAACCTTTGCTCGGTTACCGCTTTGCCTTTTGCTGTTAAAACGGTTAAAGCTCTTGCTGTCCGTTTTAAATCAAAGAAACGGTGGAACTCCAACGCCAGTTCTACCTTTCTTTCATGCTCAATGGCCAGTGCAAGTGTAGGGTATTGGGCAGAAGGATAACCCGCGCTCCCGAAGGCGGCTAAACCAACCCGTGCCCGTACCTGGTTTAAATAAGTAGCATCGCCGGTGGCTTCTGACAAAAGCAGTAATACATCGGCATAGCGCAGTACCATAAAATTGTTATTACTCAGTTCCTGTGTACCACTTGTAGGAGCAGTACGGTCTTCCCATTTTTTAGGGAATTTAATACTTACAAAATTTCCTTTAGCATCGGTATATCCTGTTTCGATGGAGGCATCTCTGCGGGGGTCACCAACTTCGTATTCATTGTACAGATCATCGGTTACCTGGTTAATGCCACCGCCATATTTGGTTATTACACCGTTAGTAACCGGCGCAAAGGCCGTCCAATAAGGGCTAAAAGGATTACTTGCTGATCCACCCAGATATTGAATTTCAAAAACTGATTCCTTTGTATTTTTAACATTTGGGCCAAATAACGAGGTATACTGTGGTAATAAGCTATATTGACCGCTATTGTAAACATCCTGCAGCACCTGTGTAGCGGCGGTTTTATTATTTAATGACAAATATACTTTACCCAGTACAGCTTCGGCAGCACCCTTTGATGCACGGCCCACGGCCGGAACAGCGTTTGCCAAAGGCAAATTATCAGCAGCGAATTTCAAATCGGATACAATCTGGTTGTACACATCGGCAACCGGAGAACGTAATATACCATAGCTTTCATCAGCGCTGATTACTTTGGTAACGAGTGGTACACCGCCAAACAACTGCACCATGTTATAGTAATACAGGCCACGGAGAAACATCATTTCGCCTTTTACACGATTAGTATAAGCCGCATCCAGTCCGGCTACTTGTATCTTATCTAAAACATTGTTAATATTAAATAATGYTTTATAATAATCCTGCCAGTATTGATACACCAGTGTGTTGCTTGCTGTTGCCGTATAATCTCTTATAGCCCATTTATCTGCCTGTGCGCCGGCCACTGCGTAAAGCGTACCCTCGTCAGACATGATCTCGGTGTATGATACCGCCTCCTCGGGCGCATAAATAACATACAAGGTAGCATAAGCGGAATTAATAGCTACCTCAAAATCGGCCTTGGTTTTATAAAAATTGTTGGCATTCGCATTGGAAACAGGCGACAATTCGAGGAATGATTTCTTGCAGCCGCAAGCCATTACACAGATGAAAGTGACGGCTAAAATTCTTTTTATATTTTTCATTTTCACGGTTATTAAAATTAAAAATCAACCTTAGCTCCAAAAGTTATCACACGAGGTACCGGGTATGAACCATAATCTACCCCGTAAAATGCTCCCGATGGAACCCCTGTTGTTGGCGTTGATGATGGAACTGTTGACGGATAGGTAGTATTTTCAGGATCAAAGTTTTTGTATTTACTAAACAAATGCACATTCTCGGCATTTACATAAATTCTTGCTCCTTTGACAGGCGTATGCTGAAGCCATGTTTTAGGAAGTGTGTATGATAACCTGATATTTTTAAGACGTACCCAGGTGGCGCTTTCTACCCAATAGCTTGAAAAGCTTTGCTCCATAGCCGTTGGACTAATAGATGGTTTAAAATGGACACCATCACCAGGATTACTTTCAGATCGCCAATAGTTTGCAACACCGGCATAAGCGTTTCGGCCGCCATTCCAGATGCCCAGGTAGCGGGTAAGCTGGTTGGTTATTTGCCCGCCAAATGAGCCCTGGAACATAAAGGAAAACTCAAACCCTTTAAACCCAAAGGTATTGGTTATGCCCGAAGCAAAATTAGCTTGCGCGTTACCAATGGTGGTTTGATCGGCAGCATCAATTTTACCGTCCTTGTTTACATCCCTCACAATAGGTTCGCCGGGAGTTGTGCCGGTAACGTGAGGCGAGCCATCAATTTGAGCCTGGTTTTTATAAACACCATCAAAAATATACCCGTAAAAATTTGATACGGGCTGCCCTACTTCGGTTTTAACCTGTACTACGTAATCGGTAAACAATAGCGGCGCGTTACCCGGCCCCAGCTGTAATACCTTGTTGCGGTTAAACGAAAGGTTAAAATCTGTACTCCATTTAAATGCACCAATCGTGTTTTTGGTGTTCAGGCTAAACTCCAGCCCCCGGTTCCTGACCTTGCCAATATTGGTAAGCTGTGTTGAAAAACCGGTAATATCCGGAACGGGTACATTTAGGAGCAGGTTATTAGTAATAGAGTTATAAAACTCCGCGGTAAAATTAACCCTGTTTTTAATAATGCCAATATCGATCCCCAGGTTAAACTGGTTTGTTTTTTCC
Organism: Mucilaginibacter sp. P4_E8; assembly: GCF_056401495.1. Lineage (NCBI taxonomy): Bacteria > Pseudomonadati > Bacteroidota > Sphingobacteriia > Sphingobacteriales > Sphingobacteriaceae > Mucilaginibacter > Mucilaginibacter sp. P4_E8. The sequence goes on along the minus strand of NZ_JBFUJG010000029.1, from coordinate 4,105 downwards.
CATTTGAGGTTAGGGTTGGAAATATTGGAAACGGTAAGACCGCTGGCCAGCGAACTGCCGCTTACATAATTTGATGTACTTAATAAACTTGTAGGGCCATAATTGGGGATTTGATTATTACCGGCTACACCATAGCTTGCCCTTAACTTTAAGTTGCTGATAAATTCTGCGTTTTTCAGAAAGTCCTCGTCTGATATGAGCCAGCCCGCTGACACGGATGGAAAATATCCCCATTTGGAATTTGTACCGAATCTTGAGCTGCCATCGCGGCGTACGGTACCTGTAAGGAAATACCTGTTCTTGTAATTATAGTTTACCCTTGCCAGGTACGAAACCATAGCCCACTCAGATGCAGTTGACGTTCCTGAACTGGCGGTACCGGCATTTAAAGTATGTACCAGGTCATTAGGGAAGTTTGACGATACCAACTGGCTATACTCGTCGCGTTCATGCTGGGCGGTGTAACCTACCAAGGCGCTAAAACTATGGTCGCCAAACTGTTTGTCATAGGTTACCGTGTTTTCTGTAAGCCAGTTCAATGAATAGTTTGATCTTACCACACCTTGCGCGGGCAATACCGCGGAGTAACCATAGCCCTGACCCGCATTGGAGTAGGAATTATAGCTGTTATTGTACAAGTTCGCGTTAATACTGGTACGAAACTTTAATCCATCAATAATCTTGTATTCTAAAAATCCGGTTGCGAGGGTATTAAACGATTTATTCTTGGCCTCAATCTGCCGGGTTAGAGAATATGGGTGCCACTCGATCAGATCGCTGTATGGAATAAAACGATACCATGCTGAATTGGGATCCCGGAAACCCAAACTTCCGGTTTCGGTATAAACAGGAAATATCGGATCGCTTTGCAAACCAAGGCTCACTACATCGCTTTTACCGGCTACGCCATCTGTACGATCAAATATCCCGGTAAAAGAAAGGTTGGTACCTACGGTAAAATGATCGGATATTTTGTGTTTGATATTGGTACGAAGCGACAGGCGTTTGTAATAATTAGCATCAAGCACGGCATCCTGGTTCAGGTATCCTACCGAGAACAGGAACTGTGTTTTATCGGTGCCACCCGATACCGATACCTGCGCGTTTTGCAACGGCGCTGAGCGGAACATCACATCCTGCCAGTTGGTACCGTTGCCAAACTGCCCCGGATTGGTCGTAAAATCTTCAGGGATCTTGTAGGCTGAGGTACGGGCACTGTTAGGGTCTGACGCCAGGTGACCGCCTCCCAGAGCAACCCAGGCGTTATTATGGGCGTCGACATAATATTGTATAAACTGCTGAGCGTTCATCATGTCAATCCTGCGTGTTACGTCCTGCACACCATACTCATAAGATGTATTTACACTGGTTTGGCCGGGCTTGCCCAGTTTGGTGGTAACAATTACAACACCGTTGGCACCGCGTGAACCATAAATGGCTGTTGAGGATGCATCCTTTAATACATCTATCGATTCAATATCCTGCGGGTTAATGTAATTTAAATTGAAGTTTTCCAAAGGTAAACCGTCTACTACATACAACGGATTGGTTCCTGCTGTAATAGAACTTGTCCCACGAATCTTGATAATAGGAGTCGAACCAGGAGCTCCCTGCGCCTGTGTAATGCTTACGCCAGGTAATTCGCCGGCTAATGACTGGGTTACATTGCTGTTAGTCCTGTCCTTGAAATTATCATACTTTACTGAGGCTATAGAACCGGTTACGGCCCTTTTACTTTGTGTACCATAACCAACCACTATAATTTCATTCAGTTGTTTGCCTGATGTATTAATTTTAAGGGTAATATTCAGCGTTTCCACATTATCAGTACCTTTTACACTCACAGTTTGGCTGTTAAAACCTATATATGAAAAGGTAAGCTGGGCGCCGCTTTGAACGGTGAGCTCATACTCACCGTTAACATTGGTTATTGCCCCAAACTTTGTCCCCTCCTGCTTAACCGTTACACCGGCTAATGGCAGGCCTTTTTCATCAATTACTTTTCCTTTTACCCTGATGTCTTTTATCCCGGTACTTTTCGGGGCTATGATGACCAGCCCATTCTCGGTGATCTGGTATTTCAGTTGGGTATCTTTCAGCAGGCTTTGCAGCACATCAGCAAAAAGCGCATCTTTTACATTAATGGTAACCTCTTTGGCATTGGGCAACACCTCTTCGCTGTATAAAAAACGAATGTTACTTTTCTTTTCAAGCACAGAGAGCGCTTTTTTAAGCTCCATTTTTTTGACATCCATGGTTACCCGCAGGTTTTGAGAGTAGGTGTATGCCGATACCCTTAAACAAAACAAAAAAGTAAAAATGAAAACATATTTAAGCATTAGTAAATATTTTTTGTATTGAAAAACAGGGTAGCCGTAACTATGAAGTTGTTTTATTTTCATAGATTTAAAAGTTTAATTAGTTAAACAATCTGTTAATTACCGGGGTTAGTAATAACCCATGTCAAAAAAATTTGCAGATTTTTCGGCGGAAGATGTTCGAGCATCTTCCGCTTACTTTTACTCCTTATTTAAGTTGTGTTGGTTAGTTAATGTCTATCTCATCGTTGTTTATTTTAAATTTAAATGGTCTGATTAATTGCATGGCTTTTAAGGCCTGTTCTATAGTTTCGTTCTGGAAAATTCCGGTAAAGTGATAATCATTTATTGCACTGTTGCCTATATGTATCTTAACATTGTACCAACGTTCTAACTTGGGTACCAGCTCACGGAACGACTCATTTTTAAAGATGAGCTTATCGGTTATCCATGATGTTTCTTCTATATATTCCTGGCTTTCAATTTCAACAGGTTTAATATTTTCAATGGATAATTTTCTCTTTTCAGCAATAGCAGCAGGCAGTGGGGTATCTTTACTATTAGTGTTTTTATCTGCCAGCAGGAGTTTTTCACCGGCCTTTAATAATATTTTTTGATGCTGGTTATCTGTCACCGTTAACTCAATCGATCCCCTGATTAATGCTGTTTCTGTAATACTATCGGTTGGATAAGCCTTTACATTAAATGCGGTACCCAATACTTTAATTAAAACTTTATCGGTTTGTATAATAAATGGACGATGTTTGTTTTTAACCACATCAAAATAAGCCTCACCAGTAAGCATTACTACTCTGTTGGGTGCTGCGTTTAAATCATTATTAAAAGTTAGCCTGCTGTTGCTGTTAAGCCATACCTGCGTACCATCGGGCAGTATTATTTTTTTACGGACACCTTTACCGGCAGAAATTTCTGTAGCTGTAACCGGGGTATTTTTCACAAACCGGTGGTAATAAAATACTCCCGATCCTGTTAATAAACAGATTACAGCTATAGCCAAATAGCTTTTAATCTGTGAATAAAATTTAGGGTGATAGCCATCTTCTGCAGGCTCAAAATCTGCCGCATATTTTAACTTATGTTTAATGTATTCAAGATCCTGCCCGGCATTATCAACGGGCTGTTTTGCCCATAATTGAGTTAATACCTCTTCCATGTATACCCCATCCGGATGCCTTTCAAGTAAATTCTGCAATTCGCTCAATTCATCAGCAGTAGCTTCGCCGGCTACTTTACGCGCCAATAGCTGTAATATCCTGTTATCTGGCATGAAAAAGGGATCTTGAAAATCCGGTTAATATTGGTTATTATGTAGAGGACAAGAAAAAACAGGGAGTTCCCTATAAGAAATTTAAATATTTTAAGGTCTTGTAAAGTCCGTCAATATCAAATTAAATTATACTCGCTTTTAATGGCGCATGAAATTCTTTTTACCGCGGTAACCAAATGCGCGTCAACAGTTTTGGCCGAAATATCAAGTATCTGGGCTACTTCTTTATAGCTTAAGTTATCTTCCTTCACCAATTTAAATACCATTTTGCAGCGGGGAGGTAAAGCCTGAACAATAAGTTCAATGCTTTTTTTGAACTCCTCGTTTATTAAGATCTGCTCTGGTGTTAAATTATCAAAAGTAATATCAATGTTGGTTTCATCTAACTGTACTGTATTGCCCGATTGCTTTTTCAACATATTCAACGCGGTGTTTTTAGCCATCACAAAAGCATAAACCTTTATATTCTGAATGTTGAGTAACATTCAGAATATAAAGG
>NZ_JBFUJG010000028.1:0-58724 GCF_056401495.1 Mucilaginibacter sp. P4_E8 | reverse complement strand
ACAAATTATAAACGGCCCTAATTTAAACCTGCTTGGCGTACGCGAAAAATCAATTTATGGCAATACCAACTTTGATACATACCTGGAAGAACTGCGCAAGCGTTATGCAAACATCACTATTAATTATTACCAAAGTAATGTTGAAGGCGAAATTATAAACAAACTGCACGAAATTGGTTTTAGCTATGATGGAATTGTGATGAATGCAGGTGCATACACCCATACTTCTATTGCTATTGCCGATGCTATTGCCGCCATAAATACACCGGTTATTGAGGTACATATATCAAACGTTCATAAACGTGAAGAATTTAGGCACACATCAATGCTGGCGGCAAATTGTAAAGGTGTAATAGCGGGTTTTGGTATGGATTCGTACCGGCTGGCTATTGAAAACCTGTTGAACGGATAAACATAAATAGAGATAAGAATCAAGATACAAGAGGTTATCCAGATGCATAAATTATTAAAGGTTACAACATATTGTTTACTGTTTATCACGCTTTTTTCATGCGCGGATGCACTGGCCCAAACAAAGAAGAAAAAACCCCGCTCTGTAAGGGATTCGCTTCGGGCAGCCATCCTATCGCGCGACTCGATGATGCGATCGCTCAAAAGATCAGATACATCAACAAATAACCTGCTGCAAAAGGTTGAATATTATACCTCTGCTTTTAATCAGATCAAAACCAATCTTTCAAAAGATGTTGATACGATTGATATAAGCGCTCAATTACCCCAATATGAAAGACGTGTAAACCTTATCAAACCATTGATTGATAATGACAAATCGAGCACATTGCGTTATTTGTACGCCATACGCGATGTTTTAACCCGCAGCGATGACCAGCTTGACCTTTGGCAGGAACAACTGGCCGATATCAACTCAAAATTGGTTCAAAACCAAACCGATCTTAATGCCATATCACAAGATAGCGTTTTAAAGATCCTCCCGGCCGACAGCTCGCTTGCTACCACTTTCCTGATCCAGAAAATAGCTATCGACAGCAAATACCACCGGCTTGATACCGTTAATAAAAAATTAATGGTGAAGATAGGTTTACTGCAAAACCGTACTTCGTCTGTATACATATCCATACTTGACCTAAAAGACCAAATAGATCTTAAAATAAGAGACTTTAGCATTAGGGCATTATCTGCCGAGTACAGCAACATTTGGGCTATGAAAGCCGATGAAGGGAGTGATTTCAAAGAGGCCCTGTCAAAAACCGCCGCCATGAACTCCAAGCTTTTTAGCTTTTTTATCGGGCGCGATATATTGATACACCTTTCGGGGTTATTGGTTTTATTGGGCTTTTTGGCATGGGTGTATGCAAGCCGAAAGAAAATACTTAAAACCAATGATGCTTCAGATAATGTATTTAGCCAGGCTAAGTATGTAATTAATTATCCAATAACTTCCTCAATCATTATCGCTTTTACGYTGATCCCTAATTTTTATGATCACCCGCCAGTAGTGGTACTGGAAACCTTTTTTGTTATCCTGATCACAGCTATGCTTTACCTGGCAAAAAAAACCTGTACCAAACCCTTATTCACTTACCTGGTTCAGTTATTTGTTATTACCAATATTTACTGTTTAAGTAATTTATTTATACAGGTAACCAATGCTGACAGGGTTATTGTACTTGTTCTTGGGCTGGCTTCGGCTATTATCAGCATCAGGCTTTTACCTGTTGTACGTAAATCGCCCAATGATTTTTTACCTTATACAGGTATTGTATTGAAGTTTTTTATTGTGCTTCAGGCTGCTTCATTTATATGCAATGTTTTTGGCCGTTTTAGTCTGGCCAAAATAATTGGTGTAACCGCCGTACATAACTTATGGCTGGCCATGGCCATGTACTACATAGTGCAGATGATCATGGAGGCCTTGTTTTTACAGCTGGAAGCCAGTAAAAACAGTAATAACCTTACTTCGTATATTGATTTTCAATTACTTAAAAACAAATTCAGAAGCGTGCTTACAGTATTAACCAGTTTATTGTGGTTGGTTATGCTTACCCAAAATTTGAGTATTGAGGACGCTGTGTTTACCCATATTGAAGACTTTTTAACAGCCAACCGCAGCATTGGCGGTACCAATACACAGTTCACCTTTCAAAGCGTGATCATATTTATTGCCGTGATCTGGCTGTCGTCCATTTTCTCAAAGATCATCAGTTACCTGTATGATGTATCTGCCAAGCACGCCCATGATATGGATGTGCTTAAAAAGAAAAACCGTACCTCCACCCTGTTGATCCGTATCGGTGTTATTGCAGTAGGCTTTTTCCTGGCGGTTGCGGCATCCGGAGTGCCTATTGATAAAATAACCATCATCATAAGCGCATTTGGTATAGGTATAGGTTTTGGTTTACAAAATATTGTGAACAACCTGGTTTCGGGACTGATACTGGCCTTTGAAAAACCGATACAGGTGGGTGATATTATTGAGGTGGATAACCGCTCGGGCACTATACTTGATATTGGCATACGGGCAAGTAAAATCGCTACCAGCGATGGCGCTGAGGTGATCATCCCGAACGGCGACCTGATATCGCACCATGTAATTAACTGGACCTTAAGTAACAATAACCGCCGTGTTGAGCTTATTGTGGGTGTAGCCTATGGCACCAACATTGAAAAAGTTAAAGGCTTGTTAAACGGTGTATTAAGCGCTCATAATGATATTATGCCGACACCAGAACCATCGGTATTGCTGCATAACCTGAGTGAAAGCACTGTAGATTTTCGGGTGCTTTTTTGGGCAGCCGATATCAATACATGGTTAGGGCTTAAAAGCAGTGTACTGACCGATATTTATGACACGTTTAACAAAGAAGGTATTGAGATACCTTTCCCTCAGCAGGATGTACACCTATTGTTACCACAGGATAGCATTGTGAAAAGTGATCAGGTTAAGGCTAAAGTTAAGGCAACAAAAAAGGTAAAAAAACAGGACGTGGATGACGTTAAAGCAAATCAGCCTGATCAAGATCAGTAAACCTGGTTTTCTTTTTAACAAAAAAGCTCCATACAATACTACCTTTGTACATGCCTTTTAAGTTATGGATTGTGCGTTTTGAATGATGTGTTTTAGGGGATGAACTGTTTTTTCCGTTTTCTAAATCCTTAACCCCATATCCCGAAACCCGTATCCCAAAAAGATGAAGTACAAAATTCTGATGCGCACGGCTTACCGCCCAGGCATCTTTGCGTTTGCCTTCGGCTAAAAATCTTGCTATGGCAAGCAGATCCATACAAAAACGCAGGGTTATCACAAATAAGGCTCTCCAAAACGGAAGGTTCTTTTTTAACAACAGCAGGTTGTTCCTGAAATTCAGATAGGTTTTAAACGGGTTTTCGGCATTGAGCGTACCACCCCCAACATGATATATGGCCGATTGTGCACAATACATTACCTTGTAGCCCATATTTTTGAGGCGCCAGCAAAGGTCTATCTCTTCCATGTGGGCAAAAAAGTATTCGTCAAAGCCGCCTACTTCATCCCAACACTTCTTTTTAATGAACAAGGAAGCACCCGAGGCCCAAAACACTTCGTCTGATTGCTCATACTGCCCCTGGTCATGCTCTACTTCATAAAACATACGGCCGCGACAAAACGGGTAACCAAAGGTATCTATAAAACCACCGGCGGCCCCGGCATGTTCAAACTGGTCTTTTTGGGCAAATGATAATATTTTGGGTGCAGCAGCAGCAATTAAAGGGTCACTTTCCATCAAACTGATCACAGGCTCAATCCAGCCGGGCATTACTTCAACATCAGAGTTCAGTAATATGTAATAGTCGGCATCCACCTGGCTCAATACCCGGTTATAGCCACCTGTAAAGCCGTAGTTTTGATCATTTTGTATGATTCGTATACTTGGATGGTTTTCTTTTATAAATGTCAGAGAATCATCTGAGGAAGCATTATCGCCTACTACAACTTCCAGCCCTGGCCAGGTTGAGGCCAAAACAGCGGGTAAAAATTGTTTAAGGTATTTAACGCCGTTCCAATTTAATATAACTACAGCAACTTTAGGTGTATTGATCATTTATGTGTGTCCTCCGGCTTAAACTTCCATCTCCGGTGAGACCATAGCCAATATTGCGGTTCCCTCCTGATCATTCCGTCTAAATACTGCACATGCGCGTCCGTGATCTCATGTTCAGCAGTTTGTTTAGCATTTTCTGTTAAGGGAACCAAAGTGTACGTATAATAACCTCTTTTAACGCGTTTCATATCGTAAAACACCACAGCAGCATCAATTGCTTTTGATATTTTTTCGATGCCCAAAAATACGGCAGTTGGTTGATTTAAAAAATTGGTAAAGTAATTTACTTCGTGCATCACCGGGGTTTGATCGCCAACCAGCACACTCACCGTTAATTCATTCTTATATTCAACCATTTTACGCATGGTTTGCCTCATAGCAACGGGCTGCCCTCCAAAACGCGAACGTATCTTAACAAAAAAATCGTTAAATGTGGCATTTGATAGTGGCTTGTAAACTATCATGAATCTTTTATCGGTAACAAAGTTAAAGTTCAATGCCGCCATTTCCCAGTTGCAGTAATGACCGGCTACGGCAATAATGCTTTTTCCTTTGGCAAAGTACTCATGAACCAGTTCGGAGTTGGTTGCCACTACCCGGCGTTGAATTTGCTTTTCAGATACGGTGATCATTTTTACCGTTTCCACAATCAGATCAGCAAGGTAGCGATAGTATTTAAATTCAATATCATGGCGTTCTTTCTTAGTTTTTTCAGGGAAAGCATTGGCCAGGTTTTGCTGTACAACGTCACGACGATAACGGATAAAATAATAGATAATAACAAATAAAACATCGGCTATCAGGTATAAAAACCAAAAGGGAAGTAACGACGTAAGGTATAAAAAAAATATACCCAACCTTAAAAACCCTTTTTTTATCATTATTTTAACCAATTTTGGACACAAACATAAAATATATGATTGAAAAAGGTGCTGTATTCCCTATGTTTTATCTTCCACCGGTAGAGTATTTTGTAAAACTAAATACTTATAAACCTGATATACTGATAGAAAGAGAAGAACATTTCCCTAAACAAACTTATCGCAACCGGGCCAATATTTACTCGCCCGATGGTTCACTAACGTTGGTGGTACCGGTTGTAAAAGGTTCAAAAAACCACACCAAATTTAAAGATGTAAAAATAAGCTACGATTTTGACTGGCAGACCCTGCATTGGCGAAGCCTCGGGGCCTGTTATCGGCGGTCGGCTTTTTTTGAATATTATGAAGACGATTTTATTACGTTTTATCAGAAGCAAAAGCAAATTCCTTATCTGTTTGATTATAATGAACAACTGCTGCAACTACTGTTCAGGCTCTTGAAGATCAAAACCGATATCCTGTACACCGACGAGTATCATCCGGAGTATACCTCCGTTGCTGACTTCAGAACTTCCATCACCCCCAAAAAAGAAGCTGAGCTGGAACAAAAACCCTACTTTCAGGTTTTTGAAGAGCGTAAAGGGTTCCTGAAAAATCTGAGCATTGTTGATCTGTTATTTAACCAGGGCCCGCAAAGTATTAATTATTTATAAATGGACAACAGGATTAAACGCGTACGTTATAAAGTTCGCAGGCATACGGGTAATGTTGGCGACCGGCCAGGCCTGGTAATAATTCCCGAAGATGCGGTTAAACCGCATATAGCCATATTCTCTTATCATAAGGATGAGCTGCTGACTTCTGAAGGAAAGAATATAAAAGTTATACTGGACCAGTTTAAGAAATGTAATGGCCATGTTAAATGGACCCACTGGATAAAGATCAATGGCCTTGGCGATGCCGAACTGATTGAGCAAATAGGAACGTATCTCAACATAAATCCGCTGGTGCTTGAGGATATTGCCAATACCCATCAGCGCCCTAAGTTTGATGAATATGATGATTATGCTTTTAGCACCAGCCGCATAGTTCATTTTAACAAGGAGGATGAACTGGTGAACAACCAGTTTTCGGCCATTATTAAGGATAACATAATCATTAGTTTTGAAGAAGATTATGAGGAGCATTTTGAAGCGGTAAAAGCCCGGCTTAAGGCAGGTAAAGGTGCAATACGTACTGCTGGCCCGGGCTATATGTGTTATGCCTTAACTGATACCATTATTGATACCTACTTTATACTGCTGGCCCAGATTGGCGACAAACTGGACACCATTGAGGATAAGGTATACAGCGATGCGGATAAAAGCATCATGTTTAACTCCCAGCAAATTAAACGCACCCTGATCATCGTACGCAGGGCAAGCTGGCCCGAACGCGACAAGATCAATGATATGATCCGTTCTGAAAGCCCGTTGATAACAGCCGAAGTAAAGGTGTTTTTACGCGATGCTTACGATCATTGTATACAGGCCATGGATCTGATAGAGAACTATAAGGAAGTAACCTCCAGCATTATTGACCTGTATTTATCGATGGTGAGCAACCGCATGAACGAAATCATGAAAGTGCTCACCATTATATCGGTAATATTCATTCCCTTAACCTTTATTGCCGGTATATATGGAATGAATTTTTCAAGACAGGACGATAAAGGCCACATTATTAAAGATAACATGCCCGAGTTATACTGGAACCATGGCTATGTATATGCCCTTATATTTATGTTTTTAATAGCCCTTTTTCAGCTATTTGTATTCTGGCGAAAAGGTTGGTTTAATAAGCTTTAAGCCCCACCCAACCCTCCCCTAAAGGGGAGGGCTTTAGATAAAAGTTTTTCCGCAATTTAAAAAGACATTCAAAAGTATCCTCCCTTTAGGGGGAGATTTAGAGGAGCTCTTTACTTCTTAAACTCCGGTTTCAGATCGGCAGCCATAGCTTTCCTGAATTTCAACACTTTTGGTTTCGATACACCTTCTATATAAGGATTGTCATCATGTGTCCTGTAGTATCCCTGATGATAGGTTTCTGCCGGATAAAAGGCAGCAAACGGAACAACCTGGGTTACCACTGGGTTGTTGTAGTGCTTCGATTCGTTCACTTTTTTAATAGTGGCCAGTAAAGTATTTTTTTCTTCTGGTGTACGATAAAAAGCTATGGAACGATAATCGGTACCTTCATCGGGACCCTGGCGGTTTAAGGTGGTAGGATCATGCGCAAAGAAAAACCCTTCGGCCAGTTTATCATAACTGATCACTTTAGGATCGTAATAAACCTGTACCGTTTCGGCATGATTGGTATTTTGTGAACTTACCTCCTGATAGGTTGGATTTTTGGTATTACCACCCGCATATCCCGAAACAACTTTGTTTACACCCTTAAGCTCAGACATAGCCTCGCTCATGCTCCAGAAACAGCCACCTCCAAAGGTAGCCACGGCTTCGCCCGTCTTTGGGTTTGGCAATGAGGGAAACTTATCAGACGACTGTCCATTAGCGCAGCCTACAAATAAAAAAATGCCTGCGATATATAAGATCAACTTTTTCATGATTATAATGATTTATGTATTTAGACGGATATACGTTGTAAACCTTTCAGTCGGTTGGTCACAACAAAGTAATCTTGAACTGTTTTATGCAAATTAAAAACCGCCACCCTGTTTAAGGGACTTTTTAACCATAAAAAGTATTTCGCCCAATCCATTTGTTTTGATCTCGAACGTAGTTGATAACAGCATTCCCATTTTATCCTTTGTAAATCCCTTACCCGACATCCACTCCAAATAATATACAGGCAAATCGGCTATAATAGTGCCTTTATATTTACCATACGGCATTCTTGTTTGTACAATATCCACAAGTATCTTCGGGTCAGGCTGCATGTTTTCCACTCTGTAAAGGTAGAGTTTTACGATAGATCAATAGTGAAAAAAACAACTTTGTCACGATAACAAACTCATTAGTCTTTCCCGCCTTATCTTTGCAATTGTCGCATTATTATAAACCCTGCAAATGCTGCGGCAAAGGCAACAATCACCTTAAACTTAACATTGCTCACAAACGGCGGCACATAGGTTACTCCTGTTTCGTCTGCAATAGCGGGATGTCCCACATATCGTCCGCTTGCGGGTACGGCTACCGCTTCAAAATTAGCTGCAAGTTCCTGCAGATCATCCTGCAATTCACGGCCGCGCATAACCGGCCCGTGCCCAGGTGCTATAGTACGTGGATTAAGTTCTGCTATTTTCCGTAAAGATATCGCAGCAGCCAACCAATTCACGGTGAAATATTGAGGAGGCCCGGTTAGTTTTTTGATATAATTAAGCTCATAAAGTGCCGATTCTGTGCGGGTTGTGGCCAGTGCGTCGCCTGCCAGCAAGACGGAATTAGCCGACATAAATAAAGATATATGTCCGGGCGAGTGTCCGGGCGTTTCAATCACTTTCCATTCTGGCAGGTAAGGTATCCCTTCATCCACATCTATAGTATTAATTTTATGGCGAATATGGATCGGTTTAACCGGGAAGAACGCAGATAACAAGCTCATTAAGCCGCCACCCACAAACGGATCGGTAGGCGGATAGGATGATTTCCCGGTTAAGTAAGGCAGTTCAAGTGCATGGGCATAAACCGGCACATTCCAGTGTTTTAAAAGTTCACGAAGGCTGCCGGCATGGTCTGCATGGCCATGTGTAAGTACAATTGCACCTGGTTTAGTACCAGGGCCAAAGAGGGCTTCGGCCATAGCAATAATTTTATCTGCCGAGCCCTTTAATCCGGTATCAACCAATACCCAACCTTTTGTTGAACCGGGGCGATTGGCTATCATGTATACATTTACAAATAGCAGCCTGGTTCCCCATACCCTTTGAGTTACCTGAAAATATTTGGCACTAAGTAATCTGTTCATTTATTTTATAATTATTAACAGAACAACAAGCTGATGTTAAAAGTTTTAACAGCTTTGGTTTAGGGCTAATTTTAAAGATATAAACGCTTTAATGCACCTGCGTCATACGCATCTGGGTTAACAAGTAAAACACAAATGCATATAAACGTGTTAGATAATTAAAGTATACACAATGGAAGAACAATTTAATGCCAAACTTACCGGTACCGATAGTGAGATTGACGGTACCGCCCAAGCAATAGCCTATCCCAATTTTAACAATGCGTTTGAATTTAAGTCAACTGATGGAACACTGCACCTGATCATAGCTAAAGATGCTGACGRTCAATGGATCAGGCTAACCGGTACTGAACCTTATTTGTCAAGCTGGATTGATGAATTGGCAGAACAGGTAGCTGCCAAATAAAAAAGTTGATCAAGTTTAATTATTTAATAAAAATGCTCAAAACAAAGCGACCAGCATATTCTAATATGCTGGTCGCTTTGTTTTGTAACTTATGACCTAATTATAAATTAACAGGTTTCATTTTAGGCGAAAGCAGGTGCATGATAAACCATGCCAGCAAATAAGCACAACCGCATATCAGGAAAATAATATTGTAGCCTGTTATCAGGTGCCCGCTTTCTTTATAAAATTCCAATATATGCCCTACTAAAAAAGGGAATAATATACCACCTACTGAACCGGCCATACCACCTATACCTACAACCGAGCTAAGTGCCCTTTTAGGGAACATATCTGATGCGGTAGTAAAAATATTGGCACTCCAGGCCTGGTGGGCAGCTGCCGCTAAACTGATCAGACCAACTGCCTGCCAAATATTAGTTGCATACTTTGCTGTTACTATAGGTATTACGCATAAAGCAAATATAAACATGGCAGTTTTACGGGCTTTAAACACCGGCCATCCCTTTTTAATGAAGTACGATGATAAATATCCACCGCCAATACTCCCAATTGATGTAGCCGTATAAACTATGATCAAAGGCAGACTTGGTTTGGTGAGATCAAGATGAAATGTACTTGAAAAATAAGAAGGTAACCAGAACAGGAAAAACCACCATATTGGATCTGTTAAAAATTTACCAATAACAAATGTCCAGGTTTGCCTGATACCGAATAACTGCACCCATTTTATTTTGCTTTCTTCTTCTGGTACAACCGAAAGCTCCACATCACTATGAATGAATGCAAATTCCTCGGGTGTTATTTTTTTGTGTTTTGAAGGTATTTCATAAAATATCCACCAGAATATAAGCCATACAAAACCGATGGCCCCGGTAATTAAAAAGGCCATCTCCCATCCATAAATACCTAATATCCAGGGTACCATTACCGGCGCCACTACTGCTCCAATATTAGCTCCAGAGTTAAATATCCCGGTAGCCAGCGCCCGCTCCTTTTTAGGGAACCACTCGGCCACTACCTTTATGGCAGCCGGAAAATTACCTGATTCGCCTAAGCCCAAAGCAGCTCTAACTATCCCAAAACCCAGGGTACTTTTAACGATGGCATGAAGCATAGCCGCTACGCTCCATACAATTAATGATATGGTATAACCTAATTTGGTGCCTATTTTATCAATAAAGCTACCAAAGGCCAATAGTCCTAAAGCGTAGGCCGTAGCAAATGCCATTACAATATAACCGTAGTCAGTTTCGGTCCATTTAAACTGAACTTCCAACACAGGTTTTAATAAACCTATAACCTGTCTGTCAAGATAGTTTATGGTAGTGGCAAAAAATAGAAGTGTAACTACTACCCATCTGTAGTTTCCAACTTTGGTTTCTTTCATTATAATTGGTTTTTAATTGGTTATTTACTGGTTTGCACCATTTCCATTAGTTTAATGGTATCTGAATATAGCTGGTCGTATAAACGATTGTCCAATACCTTTTTGCTGATCAGCTTGCTGCCCATTCCTACTGCGCAAACTCCTGCCCTAAACCAGGTGCTGATACTGTCGATGTTAAGCTCGACCCCACCGGTTGGTATAAACAATTGCCCGCCAAATAGTTCTCTTATCGACGACATAAACTCAGGCCCCAGGATGTTAGCCGGGAATAATTTTATCAAAGCCGCACCATGCTGTTGTGCAACACTAATTTCGGTTGGGGTCATGCAACCGGGGATCCATAATAAATCATGCTGCTTGGCCACGGCCCCAACTTCGGGGTTTACGGTAGGGGCTACAATAAAATCGGCACCTGCAGCAATGAAAGCAGCGGCTTCTGCAGCTGTTTTTATTGTACCTATACCCAAATACAGACCCGGCATTTCTTCTTGCTGAGCCTTTTTTAACACTATAAAATTGGCCAACGCGGCTGCGCCCCTGTTAGTATATTCAAAAACCCGGATGCCTGCTTTGTATAGCGTACGTGTTATTTCCAGGCTCACCTCTGCATCTTCATAAAAGAAGAGTGGTAACGATCCCTGGGTTAATATGGCATCAAGTACTGTATCTTTTTTGCTCATGATATTATCGCTTTTGTAATTTCCTCAACCGTTTTAGTAGTTGCATCGCCTTCTATAAATAATTTCTGGTAAGCTGCCGAGGTTGCAAATTCCAGTGTTTGCAGCGGATCAAGGTTATTGTAAAAACCATAGATCAGCCCTGCCATAAAACAGTCACCGCTACCAACTTTGTCTATCACTTTATCTGTATCGTACTGTTTTGAACTATGCAATAGATCGCCATCGTACAGTGCAGTATAATAATTAATACCCTCGCCGGCATCAAAACGGAAGGTATTGGCTACCGCTTTACATTTAGGATACTGGCTGATGATACTTTCTGATGAAAATAAAGCCTCTTTTAAATAGATGCTTTTTTGCCCTGATTCTGTAACATTTGGTTCTACGGGTATGCCCAGCATCCTTTCGGCAGCCCAAATGTTGCCCATGATCAGGGCTGCATATTTTACCAATTGCGGCATCACATCAATCGGCTGTTTGCCGTATTGCCAAAGCCTGGCCCGATAATTCAGATCAACCGATATGGTAATATTTTTGGCAGATGCCGCTTCCAGTACTTCCGCACAAACGTCAGCCACATCTTGGCTGATGGCCGGGCATATCGCGCTAAAGTGAAACCAGCTTACACCATCAAGCACTTTATCCCAATCAACCTGGCCGGGTTTTAAAGCTGCAAAAGCCGAGTGGGCCCGGTCATATATCAGTGCGTTATTCTTGATGTCTTTACCACGGGTTAAATAGTATAACCCTATCCTATCGCCATGCATAAAAACGGGCGTAGTATCCACTTTTTTATCCTGCAGATAGGTTAAGATCTGTGCCGACATGGCATTATCCGGCAAGGCCGTAAAATAAGCTGATGGCAGTCCCCATAACGCTAAGGCTGTGGCTACATTTAATTCGGCGCCGCCAACAAAAAATGGAAGCTGGTTATCAACCAACCATTGTCCGCCGGCATCAGGGCAAATCCTGAGCAGCAATTCGCCAAATGAAAGAACACTGCCTTTCGGTGATCCGTTTTCAAAAGGGTTACTCATTACTGCTTATCAAAATTAAAGTAATTCTTAGCGTTATAATAGCAAATATCCTGTATGATCTTGCCGGTCCATTCCAGGTCATTAGGCAATTCACCATTCTCTATATCCTCGGCAAACAGGTTACAAATCAGTCTGCGGAAATACTCATGCCTCGGGAACGATAAAAAACTGCGCGAATCGGTAAGCATCCCTACCATACGGCTGATGAGACCAATGTTCGATAGCGCGTTCAGCTGTTTAGTCATCCCGTCTTTTTGATCCAAAAACCACCATGCCGAACCAAACTGAACTTTACCTGCCACTGAACCATCATTAAAGTTACCGGTCATAGAAGCCATAAGCTCATTATCTGCCGGATTTAAGTTATAGAGGATAGTTTTTGCCAGTTGATTATTCAGATCGAGCTTGTTTAGGAACCGCGATAAAGCTACGCCCTGCGTAAAATCGCCTATTGAATCCCAGCCGGTATCCGGACCGGAATTTGTTAACCCGCGGGTATTGTTGTTGCGCAACGCACCCAGGTGAAATTGCTGTACCCAGCCTTTTTCATGATCCCAAAGCGCGAAATGCACCAGCATAGCCGATTTGAACTTTAATATTTCCAGAGGCAACAAAGCCTGCTTATTTCTTATTTTTAAGAATATAGCCGCTATTTCGCTGTCGGTATAATCCTCGGCATAAATTTGCTCCAGGCCATGATCAGACAATTGGCAGCCATTTGCGGCGAAATAATCATGACGGGCTTTTAACGCTTTTAAATAATCGTCGAAGTTTGATACAGATACATTAGCTACCACTTCCAACTGATCAATGTAAGTGTTTAGTGCATTAAGATCATCAGCATTCATGGCTTTATCGGGCCTAAAAGCTGGTAATACCTTTACACTGAAGCCATCTTGTTTAATCTGCTGATGATAAGCTAAATTATCCAGCGGATCATCAGTAGTACAAACCACCTCTACATTTTTACTTTTGAGGATACCCCTTACACTAAATTCAGGTGTTTGCAGCTTAGCGTTACAGTCCGCATATATTTTCTGCGCGGTTGCAGGCGAAAGCAGTTCATTAATGCCAAAATAGCGTTGCAGCTCCAGATGTGTCCAATGGTATAATGGGTTACGCAGCGTGTAAGGTACTGTGGCGGCCCATTTTTCAAACTTTTCCTGGTCGGTTTTATTCCCGGTGATATATTCCTCATTAACACCATTGGCACGCATGGCCCGCCATTTATAATGATCACCATATAGCCAAATACGCGTTAGGTTCTCAAACTTAACGTCTTCGGCTATCTGATCAGGTGGCAAATGACAGTGATAGTCAATAATAGGTAATTCGCTGGCATACTCGTGGTACAGGCGCTGTGCTGTTTTGGTATTGAGTAAAAAATCCTGATCTAAAAAACTCTTCATTAGTGTGATAAGCAGGTAAACTGCCTTTTAAATTTTTAAATTATGTGTTAGCCTCACCTAATCCTCTCCAAAGGAGAGGACTTTAACTTCACTTTTTGAACCCTCTCCTTTGGAGAGGGCAGGGTGAGGCTGTTATGCTTTATCAAATAAGGAACGTTTAACGCCCATTTCCAAACCCCTTAGTTCGGCAAGACCTTTTAGCCTTCCAGTAGCCGAATATCCGTGGTATGTTTTATAGTTAAAATCGTCAAGCAGTTTATGACCATGATCCGGGCGCATGGGTATAGCTATATCTTCGCGACCGTTTTGCTGGCGTTTTTGCTGCTCAAGAATAATGTTTTTCATCACCGCGTACATATCAGTACTACCATTTAAATGTTCGGCCTCATAAAAGCTGCCGTCAGGTTCACGCTGTACGTTACGCAAATGCAGAAAATGAATATGCTCACCTAACCTCTCCACCATGCCAGGCAGGTCATTATCTGCCCTTGCACCTAATGAACCAGTACAAAAGGTTAAGCCATTACTTGGAGAAGGGCTAAAATTAATCACATCAACCAAATCCTGCTCGGTTGACACTACCCGCGGCAAACCCAATATAGGAAACGGCGGATCGTCAGGGTGGATACACATTTTTACACCGGCCGCTTCTGCACCCGGGATAATACCCTTCAGAAAATAACCAAGGTTATTTTTTAAAGCAACCGCATCGGTATCGGCGTATCGTTTTAAATGCTCTTTAAATTCAGGAATGGTTAATACTTTGTTGGTTCCAGGTAAGCCGGCCATCAGGTTATCGATCAGCTGCGCTTTTTCATCAGCACTGATCTTATCTAAATAGTTTTTAGCGGCTTGCTGTTGCTCAGTAGTAAAATCATTGGCAGCGCCTTCACGTTCCAGGATGTACAGATCAAAAGCGGCAAGGGCGTTTGCATCATATCTTAACGCGGTTCCTTTATTAGGCAACAGAAAATCCAAATCGGTCCGCGTCCAGTCAAGCACCGGCATAAAATTATAGCATACAATATGTATACCTGCTGCTGATAGGTTTTTAAGGGTGCTAACGTAGTTTTCGATGTATTTGTCTCTGCCGACCGAAGCTGTTTTTATGCTTTCGTGAATATTAACGCTCTCCACCACCGACCATGTAAGTCCGGCTGCTTCAATCATTTTTTTACGTTCGGTGATCTCATCCAAAGGCCACACCTCCCCGCTGGGGATGTGATAAAGCGATGTAACAATGCCAGTAGCCCCAGTTTGCCTGATGGCTGTAAGTGTAACCGGATCGGTAGGCCCAAACCAGCGAAATGTTTGTTCTAAATTATTCACCATGATTATGGTATCGTAGTATAATAGGTTTGTTGTTGACCGGCAAATTACACATCATTCGCACAAGTTTAAAGCGATATTAAAAAACAATCAACGCAAACGTTTGCGGATACGGGTTAAAATGCCAAATACCATTAAGGGGTATTATTAAATTGAATAACGTTTTAGCAATTGATATAGTTTGATTAAAAAAAGAGGGCGACATATCACCAGATCTATCGCCCTCTTTTATATTTAGTTGTGCGTATCTGCTACCAGAAGATAGAATAAAGCGCAACTACTATACCGGTAACAATCAGCGCGCCGGCAGTAAATGCACGTGATGTTTTAAACATGGATGCATCTATCTCTAAACCATTGGTTGTAATACCCCTCGCTTCATCAATTTTTGAAATGATATACATACCAACAACGCAAATGATGAATACAAAACCCATGCGGTCAAGGAATGGTATTTCGTATAGCTGGGTAACTTTGTCGTCCTGCAGTGCAAGTTTCGAGAAACCATAAGGCGACAGGAAACTCAGATCGGCAAAGCGCGGTAACAGTTTAAAGAAACAGGAGAATATAAACCCGCCCACAGTTGCAAACAATGCCGCGTTTGAGGTTGCTTTTTTCCAGAAGAAACCGAGGATAAACATGGCAAAAATACCCGGAGATACGAAGCCTGTATACTCCTGTATGTACTGGAAGCCCTGCTTACCTTCGCCCATTAGTGTTTTACCTATCAATTCTGACAAAATTATACCTAATACCATGGCAACCACTACAGACCATTTACCTAAAGTAACCAGCTTTTTATCTGTAGCTCCGGGATTAATGGCTTTTTTGTAGATATCAAGTGTAAATATGGTTGCTATACTGTTTGCTTTACCTGCTAACGAGGCAACAATTGCAGCTGTTAAAGCAGCAAATGAAAGTCCTTTTAAGCCCGACGGTAATAAGTTTAACAATGATGGATATGCCTTATTAGGATCCAAAACGCCCGATGAACTCATCATTTCCTGGTGAAACATACCCTTTTGGTATAGTAAATATGCCGCTATACCTGGTAATACAACAATAACGGGCATCAGCAATTTAAGGAAAGCCGCGAACAGGATACCGCCACGTGCAGTTTTAAGGTTTGCACCCAAAGCCCTTTGCGTAATGTACTGGTTACAGCCCCAATAGTTAAGGTTAGTGATCCACATACCGCCAATAAGTACAGTTAAGCCCGGCAGATCCATATAGTTAGGATTGTCTTTCTTAAAGATCATATGGAAATGATCAGTAGCCTCTGAATGCAATATTTTAAATCCATTCAATAAACCTGTGGTTCCTTCTTTTTCACTTAAAAGCGTTAATGCAAGGTATGTAGCCATTAAACCACCCAGTATAAGCACAGCCACTTGTATAACATCAGTGTAACCAATAACCTTCATCCCACCCAGTGTAATTACTATGGAGAATATAGCCAGCAACCAGATACACAGGTGAATATCTAAACCAGATATGCCGCTGATAGCCAATGCACCAAGATATAATATGGACATTAAGTTAACCACAATGTACAGTAGCAGCCAAAATATGGCCATGATCATAGCTACTGTACCATTATACCGCTGGTGCAGGAATTGYGGCATGGTGAATATCTTGTTTTTAAGATACACAGGTATAAAAAATACCGCTACAATGATCAGTGTAATAGCTGCCATCCACTCGTATGTTGAAATGGCCAAACCCATCTTGAATGCTGATCCGCTGGTTCCGATAAACTGTTCGGCAGATATATTTGAAGCGATCAATGATGCACCGATAGCCCACCAGGTTAGTGACCCTTCGGCCAAAAAGTAGTCTTTTGAGGTGGCATCAGCGTTGTGTTTACGCTTATATACCCACCAGCCATAGCTGGAAACTAATACAAAGTAGATCAAAAATACAGCATAATCGCCATACGAGAGGGTTTTCAGGTTCATTGTTTTGGTTCTGTTGGTTTAATATGTTAGATTGACAATTATAAACTATATATAGCGATTTATCAAATTTTCTAAATATTCTTGTTTACCACTTATGGCTTTAGGCTCGCCATTAGCTATTGCATAGTTACGTAAATCTTCTAACGAAAGCTTACCTGTTTCAAAATCGTTACCAGAACCTGAGTCAAATGAAGCATACCTGTCTGCACGTATTTTTTTGTATTCTGATTTTTGCAGGATGTTATCAGCCGTTACCAAAGCACGGGCAAAAATATCCATACCACCAATATGTGCGTAGAAAAGATCGGTCGGATCAGTTGAGTTACGGCGTATTTTAGCGTCGAAGTTAATACCACCACCCTGGAAACCACCTGCTTCTAAAATGATCAGCATCGATTCGGTGATCTCATTGATATCATTCGGGAACTGATCGGTATCCCAGCCATTTTGCACATCGCCACGGTTGGCGTCTATAGACCCTAATAAACCAGAATCAACCGCTACCTGCAGTTCATGCTGGAAAGTGTGACCGGCCAGTGTAGCGTGGTTAACTTCCAGGTTCAGTTTAAAATCATTCATCAGATCGTATTTCTGCAAAAAGCCCAATACGGTAGCCGCATCATAATCATACTGATGTTTAGTAGGCTCACAAGGTTTTGGTTCGATAAAGAAATTACCTTTAAAGCCTTGCTTGCGGGCATAATCTTTAGCGGTATGTAAAAACCGGGCAAAGTGTTCCTGCTCACGTTTCATATCCGTGTTAAGCAAGCTCATGTAGCCTTCGCGACCACCCCAGAATACGTAGTTCTCGCCGCCTAAAGCAATGGTAGCATCGATAGCAGCCTTAACCTGCGCACCTGCATGGGCCAAAACATGAAAATCGGGATTGGTTGAGGCGCCGTTCATATACCTTTTGTGGCTGAACAGGTTCGACGTGCCCCAAAGCAATTTAACACCACTCGCGGCTTGCTTTTGTTTAGCATAATCAACCAGGGCCTGTAAACGTCTGTCGTTCTCGTTTACATCATTGCCATAATCAACCACATCCACATCATGAAAACAATAGTATGGCAGGTTCATTTTGGTGATAAACTCAAACGCGGCATCCATTTTATCTTTGGCACGTTCAACCGCATCGGTTTTTTCATCCCATGCAAATACGTGAGTAGGCCCGCCAAATGGATCTGCGCCGTTACCACAGAACGAGTGCCAGTAAGCACAGGCAAAGCGTAAATGATCTTTCATGGTTTTGCCGGCCACTACCCTATCCGCATCATACCACCTAAATGCCAGTGGATTATCAGACTGCGGTCCTTCATATTTGACCTGACCTATTTCTTTAAAAAATTCCTTTTCTCCGGTTACGATGCTCATATTTTTAATTGTTGAATTAGTGATTTATTGAAATATTGAGTTCTATTATTTTTTGAATTGTTGATTAGTTGTTTTTAGCTTTTAGCCTTGTGCCTTCAGCTTTAAGCTCAAAAGCTCCTTCCATTCCTGGTAAACAGGTTCAAACTTTTGGGTTGATGGTTCAATTAATTGAATGGCCTTAGTGTTGCTGAATGCTTCGGCTGGCGATGCGAATATCCCTGCGCCAATTCCGGCACCTAAGGCTGCCCCTACGCTACCATCATTATTATAAAGTTCAACAGGCACACCTGTAGCGTTTACAAATGTTTCGGTAAATAGTTCACTTAAAAACAGGTTGCTTTTTCCGGCGCGGATCACTGTCGGGTTCATGCCGTTGCCACGCATAATATCCAACCCGTAACGGAAAGCGCTGGCAATGCCCTCCTGCACAGCCCTAAAAATATGGGCTTGTGTATGCAAGTTCAGGTCGATGTTTTGAAAATGTGCCCCTACCTGTTTATTATTGAGCATACGCTCTGCACCGTTACCAAAGGGTAATACCTGCAAGCCATCGCTGCCTAATGGTGCTTTCTTTGCCTCGTTGTTTAACTGTGTATAGCTTAAACCTGCCCCAAAATTGTATTTGGCCCAGCGGTATAGGCTGCCTGTACCGTTAATGCACAAAAGTACACCCAGACGTTTTTGCTGTTCGGTATAGTTAACATGCGCAAAGGTGTTAATGCGCGATTCCTGATCATAAGCCAACTGGTCGCTTACCCCATATATTACCCCTGATGTACCCGCCGTAGCAGCAACCTCGCCGGGATTAAGCACATTTAAGGAAAGCGCGTTGTTTGGCTGATCGCCCGATTTGTAGGTTACCGGGATGCCTGCTTTTAATTTCAATTTTTCGGCAACAGAAGCCAGCAGGTTGCCATGTGATGAAAATACTGGATTAATAACTGGGAACAAGCTTTCATCAAACCCAAAGTAGCTGATGATCTCTTTAGAAATGCCATTTGTTTTAAAATCAAAGAACACCCCTTCGGATAATGCCGAAACTGAGGTAGTGATCTCTCCTGTAAGCTTCATGGCAATAAAATCACCGGGCAGCATGATCTTATCTATCTTACTGTAAATTTCCGGTTCGTTCTGCTTAACCCAAGCTAATTTTGATGCTGTAAAGTTTCCGGGAGAGTTTAGCAGATGCGACAAGCAATTCTCCTCGCCTATGGCGACAAAAGCTTTATCACCAATTTCAACAGCGCGGCTATCGCACCATATAATGCTATCGCGCAGTACATTCTGGTCTTTATCAACCAAAACCAAACCGTGCATCTGATAGGCTATGCCAATGGCTGCAATATCGGTTGGGTTGTATAATTTTTTAGCGTGACAAAGTTCAAGTGCTTTTTGAGCCTGCTCCCACCACATTAGCGGCGACTGCTCGGCCCAGCCCGGATGCAAAGCTTTAATTGGCGATTCCTCATCGGGATATTGCGCCGATGCCACTATTTGTTGAGTAGCTGCATCAACAACACTAACTTTAACTGACGAGGTACCTATATCAATGCCTAATAACAGCATATTTTTTGTGGGATTATTGCGTGAATACTATGGTGCGTTTATTTTTTGGTAACTTAACGAGACGAAATTAAATAAATATTTGAAATTGCAATCGATTGCGTAAAATATTTTTTCCAACTTGCACTTTATAATGAAGAAAGTAAAACGGACCACCATTTATGATATTGCCGCCAAACTGGGCATAACCGCTTCTTCCGTATCAAGGGCGCTGAATAACAGCAGCCAGGTGAACGAAAAAACGAAGGAGCTCATTATTAAAACAGCTGATGAGCTAAACTATAAACGTAATATACTGGCCTCAAACCTGCGAAAGGGGCAATCAAAAACTATTGGTGTAGTTGTACCGCGTATTAATCAGAATTTTTTTTCGAACGTAATTGCGGGCATCGAAGAAACCACTTATCAAAAGGGCTATAATCTGATCATTTGCCAATCGGGCGAGGATCATGATAAGGAGATCCAGTGCGTAAATACGCTGATAAACCAACATGTGGATTGTATTGTAATATCAGTATCGGCCGATAGTTATGACTATCAGCACCTGCAAAATGTAATAGATCACGGCATACAACTAATCCAGTTTGACCGTGTTGCCGAAGAACTGGAAACCCTAAAGGTGATCAATGATAATGTTCAGGCCTCATTTGAGGCGATGTCGCACTTAATTGAAGGCGGTTATAAACGGATCGCTCTGCTGGAAGGCCCTCAAAACCTCAATATTTTCAGACAACGGAAAGAGGGCTATTTGAAAGCACTACAGCTATATAATATCCCAGTGATAGATGAATTGATTGTTGAAAATGCCTGGACCAAAGAACTGGGCGCCGAGGGTACACGCAAGCTATTAAACCTGCCCCAACCCCCTGATGCCATATTTGCCTCCACTTCTGATTTTTCGGCGCTGGGTGTATTGGAAGTTGCCAATGCTATGGGCATCAAAGTACCATCGGAGCTGGGGGTATGCGGTTATGCCAACGAGGCTTTTTCTGAGATCACCAGTCCGTCTATTACCACTATTGACCAGTTTAGCGTTTACATGGGTAATACGGTTGCCAATTTGTTTTTCCAGGAGATAGGTAATACCGATACTACAGCCAAACCCAAGATCATCAGCATAAAACCAGAGTTGATCATCAGGGGATCAACATCAAGGAATGGGAAACAATAGGATTTTAAGTAAAAGCTTTCACAGGGGCCTCTGCGAGAGACCCTGCTGGGACAAAAGTAAGGCTCAGTATTATAAAAATATAAAGATCGATAATTAATAGTACTTGCAAGTTTATGTCTAAATATGCTTTAGTAGAAAGAGAAAGGAAATTCGTGATACCTCCCGATCATGTTAATATTAGTGGCTTGCCCTATAAACATATTACAGATCATTACATGCTCAATACTGCTATAAGATTCCGCCTGGTTACAGATGACAACGGAACAACCTATAAGCTAACCAAAAAGACACCTCTAAATATTACGGCAGAGCATCTAATCACAACCATTTACTTGGACCAGGAAGAATACTTGCAGTTAAATAACTCTGAGTGTGTTGTAGTAGAAAAAATCAGATACCTGATAGCTGCGGGGTCTTTGGTTATTGGTTTGGATAGATATACAAACTCATCTGAAGAATTATGGATAGCAGAAATAGAATTTATTACACAGGAGGAGATGGATAACTTTCAGATGCCTTTAATATATTTAAGAGAGGTAACAACCAATCCCGAATTTAATGGCTTTGAGCTTGCAAAGCGTTTCCAAAAAGATTATTAAACCAGCCATCTTTAATAAATTTTATCCACTAATACAACACGTTACGTATAAAAAGTATATTTTATATTCAATATCAATTAATAAATCTTAACGATTTTGTTACATTAAGCCTTAAATTCAACCATTATTTATATACAAAAATATGGATGATTTTATTGCAGCAAGGTCGCAAATGGC
Source organism: Mucilaginibacter sp. P4_E8 (assembly GCF_056401495.1). NCBI lineage: Bacteria > Pseudomonadati > Bacteroidota > Sphingobacteriia > Sphingobacteriales > Sphingobacteriaceae > Mucilaginibacter > Mucilaginibacter sp. P4_E8. The sequence goes on along the minus strand of NZ_JBFUJG010000028.1, from coordinate 36,783 downwards.
CTTATCATTAGGTTTTCATATCATATACTCCTGCATTGGCATGGTTATGCCTGTTTTTATGGCCATTTCCCACTATAAATGGATAAAAACCAAAGACCCGGTTTATAAAAACATTACCATAGCCTGGAGTAAGGGCGTAGCTATCTTTTTCGCGACAGGAGCTGTATCAGGCACTATGCTTTCTTTTGAGCTGGGTTTGCTCTGGCCTGGGTTTATGAAACATGCCGGCCCTATTTTCGGAATGCCGTTCTCTTTAGAAGGTGTAGCTTTTTTTATTGAAGCCATAGCCCTGGGCTTTTTCCTGTACGGTTGGAACAAGCTCAACACCTGGTTCCACTGGGTAACGGGTGTTGTAGTGGGTGTAAGTGGTATAGCGTCTGGCATTTTGGTGGTATCTGCCAATGCGTGGATGAACAGTCCTTCAGGTTTTGATTTTGTGAATGGCCAGTATCTAAACATCGACCCGGTAAAAGCCATGTTTAACGAGGCCTGGTTCTCCGAATCGCTGCACATGACCATAGCAGCATTTTCGGCCACAGGTTTCGCGGTAGCGGGGATCCATGCGTTGATGATCTACCGGAAACGTAATGTGCATTTTCACAGCAAAGCATTTAAGATCGCCATTATATTTGGTGCTGCGGCAGCTATTTTACAACCTTTAAGCGGCGATATATCTGCCAAAGGCGCTGCCAAAAGGCAACCTGCCAAATTAGCGGCAATGGAAGCATATTTCCACACACAAACTTATGCCCCGCTGGTTATTGGGGGTATACCTGATACCGCGGCAAAAAAAGTAAACTATGGAATTGAAGTCCCCGGTTTGCTGAGTTTCCTGGTACATGATAATTTTAAACAGGAAGTAAAGGGGTTAGACCAGATACCTGTTAAGGACCAGCCACCAATTGCGGTTACCCATTATGCTTTTCAGATAATGGTCGGTTTTGGTATGCTGATGATGCTGATCGGGATATTATATTTTATTGCATTGTGGAAAAAGAAAAGCTGGTTTAATAAGAGTTGGTTCCTGAAAATGTTTATTTACGCTACTCCTGCCGGTTTTATAGCGCTGGAAGCCGGGTGGACAGTTACCGAAGTTGGCCGCCAGCCCTGGATAATACAGGGGGTTATGCGCACGAGTGAAGCCGTAACACCCATGCCGGGCATACAGTATTCCTTTTACCTGTTCACCTTTATTTATTTTACACTAAGTGTGTTTGTTATTTTCTTGCTGAAAAGGCAAATACAAATGGTACCTGAATTGTACGACCGTTAACCCATAAGATTATGTTATACGTTGTTATCCTGTTTTTATTTGCTGCCATCACCCTATATTTTCTGTTAGGCGGGGCCGATTTTGGCGCGGGTATCATTGAGCTTTTTACATCAACCGATAATAAACACCGTACCCGTAAAACCAGTTACCAGGCTATTGGGCCAATATGGGAAGCCAACCACATGTGGCTTATTATTACCGTGGTAATTTTGTTTGTAGGTTTCCCAACCATATACAGTGAGATGTGTATTTACCTGCATATCCCCTTATTGATCATGCTGATGGGTATTATTGCCCGCGGAACGGCTTTCGCGTTTCGTAATTATGATGCTATAAAGGATGAGAAAACGCAGGGATTTTATAACCACATGTTTGTTTATTCGAGCTTTGTTACGCCTTTGTTTTTGGGCATTATAGCAGGCAGTGCCCTATCGGGCCAGATAGATCCTACAGCTAAAACCTTTGCGGGCGCTTATATTTTTAGCTGGCTTAACTGGTTCTCAGTAGCTGTTGGGCTTTTCACTGTGGCGCTTTGTGGTTTCCTTGCAGCCATTTATCTCATTGGCGAATGTACCGAGGTGTATGATATAAAACGCTTTATAAAAAAAGCAAAGGCTATGAATATAGCCGCCGTAATATTAGGAGCTCTTGTGTTTTTGGCTTCGAACTTTGAACAAGTCCATTTGGCCAACTGGATATTTGGTAACCCAATAAGTTTAGTAGTTGTTATTGCAGCTACATTGTCACTGATATTACTATGGTTCATTATTTCAGATATAAAAAACAAACAGTGGATCAGGGTATTGGCCGCTTTTCAGGTGAGCATGATCCTGATTGCAGTTGGGCACACCCGTTTCCCTCGTTTTGTGATATTTAAAGATGGCAGCTCCATGTCTTTGCTTACAGATCATGCAACTACCAAAACTATTGATGACCTGGGCATAGGCCTGCTCATCGGTAGTTTATTCATACTTCCGGCACTGGGGTATTTGTATTATAGTTTTAAGAAGAAAGATTCCGGGCAGGCTGTTGAGCATTGACCGCTGATTTTGGTGATTGCGTGGATTTCGTTGATTTTTGTCTGAACCATGATTAAAGGATTTCAGGATTTTCTTGATTTCCTTTCCTATTGTCATTCTGAGCATAGCGAAGAACTCCTTTTGAACGAAGTGAAAAAATCTAATGTTCGATATGCTTAGAATGACAAGTTGTTGAAAAATCATGGCAATCCCTTAATCCCAAAAATCATGGTTCAGAAAATCAACGCAATCAACGTAATCACCAAAATCAACGGTCTATCGCTGAAATATTTCCGGGTATTTCCTGATAAAATAAACCGGTGTACAGCTCCAGGCATGACAATAGCTGTTAACCGGATAGAAGTTATACGGCGATTTCAGCTCATCATTAGGGTCATAAACCTCCCAAAAAGTATCAGCGCCTTTTTTGATCATGCCACCCCAGTAAGTTTGCAGCGCTTCTTTGGCTTCTGCTTTCAGGCCGCTTTCTATCAGCGCAGCTACATAGTAATGGAACATGTAGGGTGCGCCAGGATGTACGGCATCTTTTATAGATGGCAATGCCTTAAGCGCTGTTTGTCCCTCAGTTTTGGAGGCCACCCCACTCAATATCATCCAGGCCTGTGAGCCATAGGATATTTGCTTTTTTACCCCGCTTACAAATAAACCCGATTTTTTATCGTACAGATTTGTATATGCCGCATTCTTCAGTTTTCGGGCTAATGCGGGGATATCCGACACTTCATTTTCCTTACCTAATATTTTGGCCAGGGCGTAGGTTTGGTTAAGCGTATAAATAGATAAACCTTGTAAGCTGGCTTGTTTATCCAGACCATCTTTCCAGTCAAAAAACACCCACCACTCCTTTCCGGCTTTTATATAATCCATCATACCATCTTTGCCGGCATATTTTCGGATCATATCGAGCTGTTTTTTGGCTACGGGCCACAGGTCAAGACCAGTTTGTTTATCATCAGTAGCAGCTACATATTCTTTCAGTGCAACATTATATAAAAAGCAATAATCCAGCAGCCTGTTACCAACCTGTGCATGTGGTTCGGGAGTTTCAAATACGTTGGAGATAAGTACACCATCATCAGCAGACAATCCTGCCAGCAGGTAAAAGCAACGTTTGGTAAGTCCATTATTTTGATATGAATACAGGTTAGCCAACGATTCAAGGTATAGGTCGCCTATCCAGAGCCTGCGATCGCGTTTGGGGCCATCCTCATATACGGTTTGCATACACTCCTTTAAGGTGGTAAGCCCTATTCTGTCAATATCGGCAATAAGCTGGGATGTCCCAGGGGCTAAAAGCGGTGGTTTAGCCATTACTGAGGTTGTGGCCTTAAACTCCATATTGGTGATATGAAAATCAAAATAAGGAGAAGCGCCAAGCAATTCCATCTTTACATAGCGACAAGCCAGTCGGCGTGGTATGGTAATGGTGGCCGGCATTTCGGTAACAGTAACGGTTTCGTCTTGCAGCCAGGCCCGGCTTATAGTGCCCGGATATGGATCAAATGGCACCGTTAATTCAGATGGCACTTCGCCAAAGGTAAATTTCAGCCTCACCGGTGCATCCGGCGTACCTTTTAATGATTGGATGGTAAATGTAAAATACCCGGTAAGATGTTCGCCAAAATCGGCTACTACACCACTTTGGGTTTTGAATGATTTGCTGTAAAATGCACCCACACTATCTGTATTTACAGCTTTCCAACCCTGAAAAGCAGCGGGGTCTTTTTCCAGCTTTATCATACTAATGGGTTGTTTTTCCGTTTCGACAAGCTTAGGCTTGTTTTCTTCAGCTTTTTTTAACCAGTCCTGCCGGTAGGATAGGTAAGGGTCCTGCGCTTTTACATTGTTGGTAAAAAGTGTAATAAAAGCGGCTAATAGAAGGGTAAATTTTGGGTTGAGTAAGTTTAATACCATAGGGGAATAGTTTAAATTTTAAGATTTCCGTAACTACTTGTAACGAAGTTATATAATTGGTTAAAGCAAGATAAATATATACATTTTTCATACTATCCCCTACTATCTTTTTAAGGTACAAATACAATTATGTAATATTACATTTGTGCTATCCCAATTATAAAGTGTGAAGAATTATCTTAAAATATTATCGATCGACGAGTATTCCATCACCCCAAAATACCTTCAATTATCCAATGCCATTATCAGGGCCATTGAAAGCGGTGATATTGTTAAGGATGATATGCTCCCCTCCATCAATGATCTGAGCTTTGCACTTGACACCTCGCGTAATACTATTGAGCGTGTATACAAGGAATTAAAGGATAAGGGGATAGTGAGTTCGGTACCAGGCAAAGGTTTTTTTATTTCGAACACCGATTTTCAAAAGCCGCTCAAAATATTCCTGCTTTTTAACAAATTAAGCGCACATAAGAAGATAATTTATGATGCTTTTGTAGCCACTATAGGCGAGCAGGCCACTATCGATTTTTATATTTATAACAACGATTTTTACTTTTTTAAAAAGATAATAGCCGAAAGCTCACAAAGCGATTATGCCAAATACATCATCATTCCGCATTTTTTGGATAATGAGAACAAAGCGCATGAGATCATCAATACTATCCCCAAGGATAAACTGATTTTGCTGGATAACCTGGTGCCGGGAGTGAGCGGTAAGTTCGCCGCCATTTATGAAAACTTCGCGTTTGATGTGTACGAAGCACTAAAAAAGCTGCTGGATAAACTGAGTAAATACAATACCATTAAGCTGGTATTCCCGGGCAAAACCTATCATTCCAAAGAAATTTTGAAAGGCTTCCTGAATTTTTGCCGGCAATATGCTTTTGAATATGCTGTAGTTGATTCTTTAGCTACGGAGGTGATCCAGCCTCAAACGGTTTATATCAGCCTGATGGAGGATGATCTTGTTGAATTGATTAAAAAGATCATCGCATCTGACCTGAAGGTGGCCAAAGATGTGGGTGTAATATCCTACAATGAAACCGCGCTCAAAGAAATCATATTAGACGGCATTACCACCATATCGACTGATTTTAAGCTGATGGGCAGTAAAGCCGCCGAATTTGCATTAAGTAACTGCTATGAGCACTTTGCAGTGCCGTTTCATGTTACGCTGAGGAGCTCGTTGTAAGCCCCCTCTAAAGGGGGAGATTTGGGGGCTAATTATAATAGCCTACATAATTCATCTACAAATGACGATACCGCACAGCCAAATTCGGTAGATGATCAATTTTCGATAGCGCAAGAGGTTCATTACGCACAACAACGTAGATGGAATTGGTGAAAATAAATAATTAATAACATATGAAGAGATTATTTTTTTTGTGCAGTATTATTGTCGTAATGGGTTGTTCCTGTGAGCATCAAAGCAAGATCATTACAAAGGATGTAATCGATAGTTTTATAAAGAAATATCAAGCCGAATCATTTTCGGAGTTTAAAAACGTATTTATTTCTATTAGACAAACAAGTCTATCAAGTACTTCGTACATATTACAAAAAAGTGAAGGCAATTTACCCGTATATATAGTAACTTATAATGAAAGTACAAATGAAATAACGGAGGTAAGCAATTCAGAATTAAGAGCAAAAAAAATAAGCGATTATTTTTCAAGAAATCAAATTACTTCTTTTATAAAAAAGTTCAGGTATTATAAATTTTGCCTGTTGAGTGTCGATTCCCAGGAAAATGTTTTTATAAACCCATTTTATCCAAATAATCCAGCCACTTTTTTGAGAATAAGTAAAACATCAAGCTTAGAAACATCAAAAATATCAGGAAATTATATTTATTATAAAGATAATTGGTATGTAAATCAGACACAATTGGTTGGTGTAAAGTTGTAAATTCCTGCTATTTGTTTTCGAGATAAACAAAGGTTTATCAAAAGAGGCCGAAAAAAAACAATCAATTTTTAAAGCCCTCCCCTTCAGGGGAGGGTTGGGTGGGGCTTCTTACTTCAAATTCTTAACCTTTATATTCCTGAAAAATGCTTCATTGCCATGATCCTGCAATAACAGGTGGCCTTGAGGTGCTTCACCAAAGTTTTTCCAAACCTTGTATTTACTGATGGCTACCAGGTCGCGGTAGGCTTTTGAGCCTCTGTCATATTCCAGCACTTTAACGCCGTTCAGGTAATGCTCCACGTGGTTATTCGGATAAACCACTACTCTGCCTATATTCCAGGAGCCTATTGGGTGCACAAAGCGCTCTTGCTTGTTTGCCTTAATTAAATCATAAAGCGAAGCCAGTGTACGGTCGCCGTCTCGGCCGAGTTTGGCGTCAGGGTGCAGCTTATCATCAAGCACCTGGTACTCCAGGCCAATGGCCGAACCATCTGTAATTTCTTTCAGGGTTACAAAGTATTTCACCCCGCTATTTGCGCCGGGCGTAAGCTTAAACTCGAACGAAAGATCAAAAGCACTGTAATTGTCGTTGGTAACAATATCACCGCCGCCAGACTCTTCCTTACCAACCGAAGGCAATACATGCATAGTGCCCTGCGCATACTCCCATCCTTTAGTTGGGAATGCTTTAAGCGTTGCACCGCGCCAGCCTGTATTAGTTTTACCATCATACAATAATTTCCATCCGGCAGCTTTCTCGGCCGGTGTAAGGCTATTGGGTTTCAGGTTTACCACATATACATCCTTTGGAAAAGGTTTAGGTTTTAAATTAGTGGTTTGCAGGTTAAAATTCTTAAAATATACTTTTTTACCAGCCTGTTCTTCCTTGCTTACCGCATGTACCTGCAAAGCTATGAAACCTTTTTGATCAATGGTATCAACTACGTCAGCAGCCGGGATGCCATTAACCCAGGTTTTCATTTCGTTACCAATACACTCAATCCTGATATGGTTAAATACGCCCACTTTAAAAGCATCTTTTGCTTTGGCATTCAAATCTAAGGGATAAAGCCAGTCGCGCCTGCCTTCGTCATAAATACCTCCGGTCCAGTTACGAACTGACGGATCAATTTCAAATTGCCTGCCATAAACCTTGCCTTTACCTTCATGGCCAATGGGATCATAATGGCTGCGGGTTTGCACTCCTGAGTTACTCAGGTTACTTTCAATTTTGGCATCAAGCTCCAATATAAAGTCACCATATTCTTTTTCGGTAACTAAAAATGAATTGCCTGAGTTTAAAACAGTAGTACCTACAATTTGTCCGTCTTCTACCTTATAATCGGCAGTACCGGCAAGACGCTTCCATCCTTTAAGGGTTTTACCATCAAATATGGCATTTTGTGCATGGGTTTTAACAGGTAATAAAGCAGCCGCAGCAAACAGGACTATGGCAGGGTAGATGATCTTCTTCATGTGTGATTTAAAATATTGGTTTTATATATTGTTTAAAAATGGTTTTTAAATAAAAAGTGTTTTGTAAGGTACGAAGCAATGCAGGTTGCAAGGCTTATAATTTGTCTTAAAAATATTATTAATGTTGTGTTTGTTTTTATTTGTATTAATGAGCTCCCTACGGTCGGTTGTCTTGGTTCCTCGTAATGACGTATGGGACAATAACTATTGCTATACATTTACCTCCCAACCCTTTTCATATTCCCTGCTCCATAATTTAGTGGCTTCGGGATCATTCAAAATATGTCCGTTTGAAGGATCTATATGCAGTACCCTGTCTACCCTGTAGGATATATTGCCCAATTGTGGTAATAAGGTTGATCTGAACCCGATCTCGATGGGGCAATTCAAAGCGGCATCCCCCCTTATTGCATCAATAAAGTTCTTAAAGTGTAACCCGTCCAGTGACTCAGTAGGGCTTACTTTATTCGTGGCATCAACTTTAGTACCGTCTTTAACATCTTTTACCGGTTTGTTGTCGCCATCATAAACCTGGTAACCGTTACCACCGTCATAAAATAAGGTTCCTTTATCGCCATAAAATATTACACCCCTGCCTAATTTTTCAATCTCGAACCCGTTGCAACTACGGCTCTCCCACTCCGCGGCCGTATTATTCGGGAAATTATACAGTATATTTTGTGTATCGGGTGTTTGCCAGTCATCATTAAAATGAAAACGGCCTCCTGTTGAAACCACTTTACCTGGAAAATCAACACCCAGTCCCCACCGTATCACATCCAATTCATGCGTTCCGTTGTTCAGGGCTTCGCCGGTTCCCCAGTTCCAGAACCAGTGCCAGTTGTAATGTATCAGGTTATCCTGGTACGGCTTTCTTGGCGCAGGTCCTTGCCATAGCTCATAGTTTAAATTTTCGGGTACGGGTATTTGCTTTCCGCGACCAATGCTTTGCCGGTGATTAGTGTACCAGCCCTTGGCATAGTAAGCCCGGCCAATAACACCATCATGCAATTCCTTTACCATCTTTTGCACATTAGAGAACGACCGCCGCTGACTGCCCATTTGCACCAACCGGTTATATTTTTTTGATGCGGCAACAGCCATTTCACCCTCATGGGGGTTATGACTGCATGGTTTTTCAACATATACATGCTTACCCGCCTGGCAGGCCATAATGGTAGCGGGCGCGTGCCAATGGTCTGGTGCTGCTATAACAACCGCATCAATATCCTTTATCTCCAACATTTTGCGGATGTCGGTAATACCCTTTGGTTTTTTACCTGTTATTTTAAATATCTCGTTGATGGTTTTTTCAACCACTTTGGAGTCTACATCACATATATATCCAATTTCTACATTAGGGATTTTGGCATAACTCTGGGCAAGATATAATCCACGGCTGTTGGTTCCCATCATACCCAATACTACCTTATTGCCGGGTGATCCCTTAAAAAATCCGGCTTTTGATATTTCCGGTGTTAGCAGGAAACAAGTACCCGCTAATGAAGTTGTCTGAATGAACTTTCTACGGCTAATCATATCTAAATCGGTTAATTGGTCTATATCCCGCCATATCTGTGAGCAGATATGGCAAATTAGTTAAGTTTTATAAAGCATTAAAGAAAAACTGGTGATTTTTTTATAAAGCAATTGTAATTTAACTGTTACTTAAATTTTACGGGGCAATTTGAGCGCCTCATACTCACTGATGAGCCTTTTAGTAGCCCGGTTATGCCAGGCAGTGATCAGGAGATTTTTCAGATCATCAGGCGATACGGTTTCAAGGCGCACCAGCATGTATTTATAATTAAAATAATGATCAGTAATAAAAAACGTAATTGGATCTGCCGCCATCCATTTATCACGTTCAAGGGTATGTATTGCCAGGAACTCCTCTTTTAGCTTAACATTGGTGAATATCTTTTTGTTCACATAAAAAGCAGGATCGTCAAAGCACATTTTTTCGGTTACACCGGGCAAAGGCAACAAGGTGTGGCGCATAAACTGCATGAAAACTTGCATATCAGTAGCCATGATATAAGAATTTAGAATATCAGAACCGGAATTTAAGAATTACAAATGTAACGACGAATTTGCAACATCTGTTTTAAAAAATCCCACAAATTCCGGTCCCGACAAATTCTTAATAAAAATTCGGCAGCGGATTAAGCTTGATATTTTGACGCTGGTGCCAGTATGGATATATGGGGTCAACCTCGCTTGCAACATCCAGCTTTTTAACCTGGTCTATTGTTAAATTCCAGCCAATGGCGGCCAGATTTTGCTTTAACTGCTCCTCATTACGGGCGCCTATTACCAGGTTTGCAACGGTTGGCCTTTGTAATAACCAGTTTAATGAAACCTGCGCAACAGATTTGCCGGTTTCTTCGGCTACTTCATCCAATGCATCAACAATGTTGTATAGATGATCAAAATTGGTGGCCGGGCCGTGGCTGCCGCCCTGTACTGTTCTYGAATTTTCAGGAATCGGTTGTCCCCTTCTGAATTTACCACTTAGCTGGCCCGATGCTAAAGGACTCCAAACTATGGTGCTTACCTTTTGATCAATCCCCAAAGGCATCAGTTCCCATTCAAACTCACGGTTCAGTAATGAATAATAAGCCTGCTGTGCTACATATCTGCTCCAGCCATAGCGTTCTGATACGGATAATGATTTCATTAAGTGCCAGCCCGAAAAGTTGGAGCAGGCTATATAACGGATCTTACCACTGGTAACCAGGTCATCCAATGCCCGCAGGGTTTCTTCAACCGGTGTGGTACCGTCAAAGCCATGCATGTGGTAAATATCAATGTGATCGGTATTTAAGCGGCGAAGGCTGGCCTCGCATTGTTCAATCAGGTGGAAACGTGATGATCCATAATCATTAGCACCATCGCCCATAGTAAAGGTGGCTTTTGACGAAATAAGTACCTGGTTGCGCAAACCTTCCAGCGCTTTGCCTAATATCTCTTCAGATAACCCCCTGGAGTAAACATTAGCCGTGTCGAAAAAATTAACCCCGGCATCCAAACATAAATTGATAAGCTTTTTAGCCTCATCTACCTGTGTATTTCCCCAGGCTTTAAAAAATTCGTTGCCGCCGCCAAAAGTGGCCGTTCCAAAACTTAATACTGGTACTTTTAATCCAGATGCTCCTAATTGTCTGTATTCCATTTGTGGTATTTTTGATGTAAAAACTAACATGTGCCCTTGGTGGTTCATGCTTAACAAAGCTAAAACTTATGTGTTTTAGCTTTACGTTTTGCACATCATACATTTGTCATTTATGTGCGCTTGGGGTATTGTACTAAATCATTTCGATCATGTAAAGTGATATTAATTATTAATTTTGAGGCAATGATAGCAGACCCGTTACGTGTATCCCTTTTTGAGATGAGGCTGGAAGAAATTCACCGGCGTGACCCTTTGCTACGGTACGAGATCACCATTCGTGATTTTATTGCGCTATTCCCATTGAGATACAAAAACGGCGCTCCGGTAAAACCCGAACAGCCCACCTCCTTTGGGCTCGACAGGCATGTGTTTTTGCAAGTGCTTGTTGCCTTTAGTCAATCTTTTAATTGAGTATTTAAGCTTTGATAAAAGTTTAAGACATCTGCTAATCAGGAACAGGTCTAAATTGCAAATAGCTCCATTAAAGGTGTTGGCGTTGGTTAACTTTGCGCAAAAATTTATCAAATGGAGAAAACTAAACTTACTATCAATAACAATGGCTCTGTAAAAATTGAAGGCGACTTTGAAATTGTAGATATGCAGGGCAATCAATACGGTTTACAAGGCAGAACAGTTGTTTCAATTTGCCGTTGCGGCATGTCGGCCAATAAACCATTTTGCGATGGTTCGCACAAAGGACATTTTGAGCATAACGCTATTGCTTTTGACCTGCCTCCTAAAAAGGTTTAATTATTGGCGTATAACCAGCTTATATATAAAAGCCCCTTGTTAATATGCAGGGGGCTTTTGCATTATACCCGTTTTATCAGATTTTTTATGGAATTTTGAACTACATATTTATGCGCTATTTTTTCCATATAGGTTATCATGGTACACGGTACAGCGGCTGGCAAAAACACGCCGGAGTTGTTAGCGTTCAGGAAGTTTTAGAAATCGCGCTCAGCCAAATCTTAAAAAAAACCATTACCGTTGTTGGTTGTGGCCGTACCGACGCCCATGTACACGCCAGCCAATTTTTTTTCCATATAGATGTGGAACAAGAATGGGATTTCGACTTATTTTTCAGGCTCAATAAAATACTGCCCGATGATATTGCTGTGTTTGATATCATCCCTATGCAGGGCCTGCCCCATGCCCGGTTTGATGCCATACAGCGTGCTTATGATTACTTTATACATACCTATAAAGACCCGTTTTTGAGTGGTTTCAGTTCGCTTTATCCTGAAACGAATTTGGATGTTGCGGCCATGAAAAAGGCTGTAGCGGTGTTGCCGTTATATAATGATTATCGCGCGTTCTGTAAAATGCCCGACAGGATTGATCATACCATTTGCTACGTAACATCGGCTGGTTTATTTGTTGATAAAAGTGGCGACAGGCTCAGGTTCCATATATCGGCCAACCRGTTTTTAAGCAGGATGATCAGGATAATAATTGGCAGACTGTTGGAGATTGGCCGCGGGGTGATGAGCGTTGATGAATTTGAGCATCATTTGGCCAGTAAACAAACGCCCAGGATCATAATACCGGCCCATCCGCAGGGATTATACCTTACAAAAGTTACATACCCTTATCTTGACCTGGCACCACGAACTACCTTTTCTGGTACGCTTCAAAGTGATAATGATGCAATGTGGCAGGCACTATAAACAGCTATATATTTAATCTTTATGAATATGAGCGCTTAAATTGGTAAATTCGCCCTCTTAAATAATTTAATATAAAGTCCTGATGGTGTGGTTTGAAAAATTGAAGCTGAATAAGCAACTGGTTAGATCGGTAAATGAAGCTGGTTTTACAACCCCCAAAGAACTGCAGCTAAAAACCCTGACAAGAATAGTTGGCGGTCAGGATATTATAGCCATAGGCCATGAAGGCAGTGGCAAAACAACCACCTATGTTTTAGGAGTTTTAAATCGCTTTAACTATGCTCCTGAAGGCGTTCCGCGTGTACTGATCCTGGTGCCCGAAAAGGAACAGGTATTGGCTGTACTGGAGCAGTTTGAGCTCCTGAATAAAAACAAATCTATCTCAATAGTTGGCTTATACGTAGCTCCGGGTATTGAAGCCCAGATGGATGCGCTTGCAGATGGCGCCGATATTGTAGTAGCCACTCCTGACAGGGCCAGGGCAATTTACCTCAAACTTGGTCTTAACCTTAACAAGGTTGATATGTTTGTGGTTGATGATGCCGATATGATGATAAAAAAGGGACTACAACTACCTGTAGTTGAACTGGCTAACAGCATAGGTAAATGTCAGCACCTGGTATTTACCGAAGTAATGCATAGCCGGTTAGAAAAAATGTTGGCCCCTTTTATGAATCAACCCGCTATTGTTGAGGTTGAAGCATTGGAAGGAACACCCATACAAACACATCCGCAACTATTATACAACGTTCCTAATTTTGGCACCAAGCTAAACCTGCTTAATTTATTCATGTATGATGATGAGCTGTTTACCAAAACTGTTGTTTTTGTAAATACCCGTGTTACAGCCGATAAATTATACAAGAGCCTGCACAGCCGCCTGCGCGATGCCGTGGCATTTTTAAATCCCCAGTTTTTTGACACCAACGGTTTTAAAAATGTGGAAGATTTTAAAGCAGCAGACCATTCAAGGGTTTTAATAGTAGCCAATGAAAATAACGAAACCATTGATTTAAGTGGCATTCCCTTCCTCATCCATTTTGATTTGCCCCTTGAAAAAGAAACTTTTATTGAGCGCATTGCAAATAACCAGCCCGATAGTGGCGATGAAACATTGGCCATCACCTTTGCTACCGATCTTGAACTAAGCCAGGTTAAAAAGATTGAACAGGTTAGCGGTAAAAAAATACCTCTGGCTGCCCTGCCCGATGAACTTGTTATTGAAAAAGAGATAAAAGCCAAAAAAGAGGAAGAAAAACCTGCCAAATCAAATCCCGATGCTCCTATTGTGGGCGCGGCTTTCCATGAGAAAAAGGCAGCTAACTCAAAAACTTACAATTACAGTTCGGGCCAAAAAGCCAAGATGAACAACAAACGCAAACACTAATTACCTGGTACAGTGATCTATATACAGGTCCTCTACCTTTTTGCGGGCCCAGGGTGTTTTACGTAAAAATTTAAGGCTTGATGATACGGTTGGGTTATCATTAAAACAATTAATGCGGATGCGTGCGCCAAGTTCGCCCCAACCAAAGCGTTCCACAAGCTCGTTCAAAATCATCTCTAATGTTTTACCATGAAGCGGGTCCTTACTTTGCTGTTGCATACGCAAAAGTAAGACTTGTTTAATACATAATCACTTACATAATCACTCAAAAACAAGGTATAATACATTTTGCTTTTCACGACATATTTTACACTAAGTTAAGTTCCTTTAACTTAGGCATAACTAAACTTGTCATTAATCCGTTTAAATACCATACATAAGTATATGGTATGTTCAAAGTAATTTGCTAAATTAGATACCACTTCATATACATTATTGCTACAAACAACCATGTAATTTATTTGATATAATGACCGGCTTTAAGTTTTTTCTTATTTTACTTTTCCAAGCTATATCATTATATGTATTTGCACAAGATCAGCCCATTCATTTTCAGCGAATTGGCAGCAGGGCAAACTTATCTGAGCTGAACGTAAATACCATTTTTCAGGACAGCCGGGGCTTTATATGGGTAGGTACCAGGGATGGTTTAAATCGTTTTGATGGTAATAAATTTAAGGTTTTCAGAAACGATATTGCTGATAGCACAAGCATAGGTAATAATTATATCAACCATATTACCGAAGATAAAAATGGCGACCTGTGGATAGCTACCCTTGGTGGGGGATTAAACAGGTACGACCGCAAAAAAAATCGTTTTTACCGTTATCTGCATAAGGATAAAGCAATAAACACCCCTGCGAGTAACTATATTATAAAGCTTGCTTTTGATAAAGCTGGAAATTTGTGGATAGGCAATCAAAAAGAAGGGCTTGATGAATACCTGATAGGTCAAAACAAATTTGTACACTATAAATATAATAGTGGTAATCTACAAAGCCTGAGCGATAATAATATAAGAACTGTTTATGTTGACAGCCATAACAATTTATGGGTTGGCACTACACATGGTGGTTTAAACCAGTTCAATTCCCAAACCCAAACTTTTAAAAGCTTTAAACATGATAAAAATGTAGAGGGATCAATAGCCGGAAATACAATAAGCAGCATTTTTGAGGATAGCAATCACCATTTGTGGATAGGCGTTACGGAAGGTGGCATAAATTTATATAATAGTAATACCGGCACTTTTAAGCATTTTAAGAACGACCAAAAAAACATCAATTCGCTTTCAAACAACAGTATACAATGCATCGTAGAGGACAGCTATCAAAATTTATGGGTTGGTACAGAAAACGGCGGCTTAAGCATATTTAATTACAGAACTGGAAAATTTAATAACCATTACCAGGACGATGTTGATAACAGCAGTATACCAAGTAACTCTGTTGATGTTATATTAAAGGATAATGTAGGTAATATGTGGATTGGTGCATTTGCATCGGGCGTTAGTTTGTATAAAAAAATAAAGGAAAACTTTATTCATTATAAACATACTTCTCAACCCAATAGCCTGTCCAATAATTTTGTATTAAGCATTTATCAGGATAAAAAAGAAAATATATGGATAGGTACTGACGGTGGCGGTTTAAATCTTTTTGACCCCGAAAAAGGCGGTTTTACTGTATATAAACATAACAGCAATGATAAAAGCAGTATTGCCGGCAATTATATTTTAGCGGTAAAAGAAGACGACAAAGATAATTTATGGATAGGTACCTGGGGCAATGGCTTAAGTGTTATGGATACCAAAACCCGCAAATTTAAATCGTACGTACATAATCCCGATGATACTGCGAGCTTAAGTGGCAATAATATATATGCCATAACCACCACACCAGATCATAAGGTATGGATTGGTACACTTGGTCAGGGCCTTGAATTATATAACCCTAAAACTAATAAGTTTATCCATTACAGGCATAATGACAATGACGCCAAAAGCCTGAGCAGTGATAATATCAATTCATTGCTAACAGATTCGAAGGGTAACCTTTGGGTGGGCACTAATGATGGGGGGCTTAATCTTTTTGACGCTAAAACCAATACTTTCACCAGCTATAAATATGACATATCAAAAAACAGCATCAGTAATAATACAGCGCTTGATTTGCTTGAAGATCATGCAGGTAACATATGGATATGTACTTTTGATGGCTTAAACCGTTTTGATCCTAAAACGGGCAGATTTAACAGTTTTAAAATAAAAGATGGTTTACCCAACAACTATACATATGCCGTTAAAGAGGATAACAAGGGGAACTTATGGATAAGCACCAACAATGGCATATCAAAATATAACCCTTCAACAAAAACTTTTAAAAACTTCACCGTTGATGATGGTTTACAGGCAGATGAGTTTAAACCGCACGCTGCTTTAAAAAGCAATGATGGCACCTTATACTTTGGAGGTGTTAATGGCTTTAATGTGTTTGATCCAAATAAAATAACCGAAACTATTTATAATCCGCCGCTTATTTTAATCGACTTTCAAATTTTCAACAAAACTGTACCGGTTGCTAAAAGCAGCAACGATCCGTCACCCTTAAAACAGGATGTCACTATAACCAAAACTATCACCTTAACAAATAAGGAATCGGTAATTTCGTTTGAATTTGTTTCGTTAGATTATGCTTTAACAAACAGAACTGTTTATGCTTACCAATTAGTAGGTTTTGATAAAAACTGGAACGTTGTAGGTCGCAAAAACACGGCAACCTATACCAATTTAGCACCCGGCTACTACATATTTAAGGTAAAAAGTCAAAGCAGCAATGGTAAGTGGTCAACCCGTCAGTTAAGTTTGGAGCTAACTATTTTACCTCCGTTTTGGCTAACCTGGTGGTTTATTACCCTTACCATCTTATTTATATGTGGTGTTATTTATGTTTTATATCGTTTAAAGGTAAATACCATCATTAAACAAAAGGCTTTATTAAAGCAGCAGGTATCAGAACGTACAGCGGAAGTTTTACAACAATCAGAAGAGTTAAAAAAACAAGCCGCGGATCTGCAGGACTTAAATTCTGAACTACAGGCACAATCAGAAGAGTTACAGGCATTGAACGAAGAACTGTTGGCGCAATCGGAAGAATTAGAATTGCAGCGTTTACAGGAAGAACGGGCCCGCGAAGAAGCCGATAAAGCTAACCAGGCCAAGAGTATATTCCTGGCCACCATGAGCCATGAAATAAGAACGCCAATGAATGGTGTGATAGGTATGGCCTCGCTTTTAGGAGAAACTGACCTGAACAGCGAACAACGTGAATATACTGACACCATTATATCATGCGGCGATAGCCTGGTGAACGTAATTAATGATATCCTTGATTTTTCAAAAATAGAATCCGGAAAAATGGATATAGAGCAGGAAGATTTTGACCTGCGCCATTGTATTGAAGAAGTGATGGACCTTTTTGCGCAAAAAGCCGCCCAGCAAGATCTTGAACTGGTATATCAAATAGATCCGGCATTGCCACAGCAAATTATTGGCGATAGCTTGCGCCTTAAACAGGTAATAACCAACTTAACCGGCAACGCCCTAAAATTCACCCAAAAAGGTGAAGTATTTATAAAGGTATTTCTTTCTAAAAGCTTTAGTAACGGCGAAATTGAAATAGGTTTTAGCGTAATGGATACCGGCATAGGTATTCCTGAAGAAAAGGTTCCTGACTTGTTCAGTGCATTTTCGCAGGTTGATTCATCTACAACACGTAAATATGGTGGCACTGGCTTAGGCCTGGTGATTAGTCAGCGCCTGGTGAAGCTAATGGGCGGTGAAATTTGGGTAGAAAGTGTTTTTAACGAAGGATCTGTTTTTGTTTTTACCATCAGGGCGGCTATGAGCAAAAAGCAATCAAAAAATATACCTATAATATTTAATCCAACCGACCTGGAAGGTAAAAAGATACTGGTTGTTGATGACAATCAGACAAACCGGTTTATCTTAAAAACCCAGCTTGAACTATGGGGTTTGTTAACCGTAACCGCTTCATCGGCTGTGGAAGCACTTGAATTATTATCGGCCGATTCTGGGTTAAATTTGGTCATAACTGATATGGAAATGCCCGATATGGATGGTGTTGAACTTGCCAGAGCCATTAAAAGCAATTATAAAGGCTTACCCGTTATTATGCTAAGCTCCATTGGCGATGGTTCTAAGAAAAAATATCCGGGATTGTTCTCGGCTATATTAACCAAGCCTGTTAAACAAAGTCAGTTAGGCAAAAGTATACAGGTTGAATTGCAACACATCAAACCAGAACCCTTGCCCGAAAATAAATCACAAAAACTACTTGATGAAAGCTTCGCGTCCCAATTTCCACTACGCATTTTAGTTGCGGAGGATAACCAGATCAATCAAAAATTGATTGACAGAATGCTCACCAAACTGGGCTATGATTTTGAAATGGTATATAACGGCAACGAAGCGCTGGATAAATTAAACTTAAAACCCTTTGATGTGGTATTTATGGATGTTCAAATGCCCGAAATGGATGGTTTTGAAGCCACCAGGTACATACGTAAATATGTTTTTAAACAGCCGTATATCATAGCTATGACAGCCAATGCCGGGCCTGATGACCGCGACCATTGTATTAAAGAAGGTATGAATGATTACATTGCCAAACCCATGAAAACAGATACTTTGATAGCAATGTTGAAAAGGGCCTTTGAGGAGATTAGGGAAAGGGCGATTTAAATAACTTTCTATAACCCTTCCATCCTACAAACGGCGAAGCCTTCCTGAACACCGTTGAAAAACAAATAACAAGTGAAAAATCCTGGTTCAAACAAATTAGTGCGCATTTATTTAAAAAAAATTAAAATAAAATAAATGCTTACAGCGTTCCCATTATAATCATATCTTCCTATTCTAAAACCTTTTTTGTTATCTTAATAGTTCTTTCTTCTTGTTACTGCTATCATATTACTTTGAATTTTAATAATTCAGTTAAATATTAAATAGAATTAATCATGGAAAGAGTAATCGTTCAATTCAACATTCCTGGCATGACTGCTAAAATGTATGACCAGGTGTGGGCAGAACTGCAAAGAGCAGGTCAATCAAACCCAATGGGACTTCACCACCATGTAGGTGCACAACAAGGCAATAACTGGCTGGTGGTTGATGTTTGGGAATCGGAAGAAGCATTTAACAAATTTAGCGAAACCTTAATGCCAATTTTAAGGAAAGCTGGTGTTGCTGTTGACCAGTCTAAGCCCATGATAACGCAGTTGTATAATGAATATGAAGGTGCAGTAGTAACTCACTATTAAATGGTTTCACCATTCTGAATTCCGGGGCTGTTTCTCATCAACATCTAAAGGCTTTAGAACTCTTTAGATGTTGATGTCAGTCCGCAGTGAGCGTAATTCATATACAACCCTACCCCATCAATTCCTTCATCAGCTTATCAAACGCTTCCTTCATTTCGGCAAGGTCCTGCTCCAGTTTGGCTACACGGGCTTCTAAGCCGCTACTTGATCTACTGCTGGTTTCTTCGGTGTAATCATCATCAACTATGTCAGGAATACCGCCTAATAAATGAGCATATCTCACTTCTTTTTGTCCGGGGCGTTTGGGGAGCTGAACCACATAGGGCATAGTAGGGTCAGCCAGTTTCTCGAGCATCTCCTGTACTTCTTCTATCGATTCAAATTCATACAACCTGCCCGAGTTGGTATTCAGCTCTCCTGGAGTTTGCGGCCCTCTTAATATCAGCAGGCAAATTAATGCCACTTCAGCAGGTATCACCGGGAAAACAATGGCAAAATTGTGTTTATACTTTATATTACGGATAGATCCACCGGTTGCGGTCGAGATCAGTCCTCTTCTTTTTAGTGTATTTAATGCTTCGGTAACAGTGCCCTCATCATAGCTAACCACCGGCTTGCGCGACGTTTTTTGATTACATGCCGCCGTTAAACCGTTCAGGGTCATTGGATAATAATCAGGCGTAGTTTTACTTTTTTCCATTAAGGAACCAAGTACACGCAGTTCGGTGGCATCAAGTTCGGGTAAAGTTTGCGGTGAATCCATGGCTAAATATAAGCAGCTTTTTATAGCCTCAAAATATTAGCGATTATTTTTAAACACTTCATATTAATGAATGGTAAAATTTGGCTTAAATCCGTTACTTTGTATTTACATGTCTTTATTCATTACATCACTAAATTCGGGGAGTAATGGCAATTGCTATTACATAGGGAACGAGCGGGAGGCTATATTGGTTGATGCAGGCATTTCATGCCGTGAAACTGAAAAACGCATGGCCAGGCTGGGCTTATCCATGCAAAAGGTGAAAGCCATATTTGTATCGCACGAGCATTCTGATCATATTCGTGGTATACCTGTACTGGCAAAAAAGTTTAAACTACCGGTATATATAACGCCGGGAACGTTGCTCCATTTAGGCAACAGCCTGAATATGGAGCTTGTTCATCATTTGAGGGAGTTCGAAACCGTGAACATTGGCGAGCTGCAAGTTACCTCCTTCCCCAAAGCTCATGATGCCGCCGAGCCGCATAGTTTTATGGTGAGCTGCCGCGATGTTAATGTAGGTGTATTTACAGATATAGGCGTGGTTTGTGATCAACTGATCCGATATTTTAGTCAGTGCCATGCCGCGTTCCTGGAAGCTAACTATGATGATGAAATGCTGGATAAGGGAGGTTACCCCTATCATCTGAAAAGACGGATTCGTGGCGGTAAAGGCCACTTATCAAACAAACAGGCGCTGGCTTTATTCATGACGCATAAACCACCGCACATGACCCACCTGCTGCTGTCACATCTTTCGCACAACAACAATAACCCAAAACTGGTAGAGGATCTGTTTGTAGCTTGTGATAGCGGCATTAATATTGTCGTGGCTTCGCGCTTTGAGGAAACGCCGGTTTATCACATTGGCCATACCGATAAAACCTATGCCTATGCCGGGCAGTTGGATCTTGGATTTAACTCATAGAAAGTATCAAGTAGTTAGTATCACGTATCAAGACTAACGAATTAAATTATAGTATCAAGTAGCGAGTATCAAGTATCAAGACTAACAAATACTTAATTTTTTTAAAGAGTGCTTGCCCTAAAAAATACTTGATACTAACTACTTGATACTCCCCCGGCTCTATCCTGCATAAACATAGTGCTCAGCATGGCATATAGCTCCGGGTGTTTGTGTTTTAGCTCATCGGGTTTCTGGAAAAAGTACTCGGCTGCTACAGCGAAGAACTCTGCCTCATTGGTAATAGCGTATGGGTTTATATCAGATTTACCCTCTTCAATTTGATGTATCTCCTGGTGTATCATTTTGAGCCAGGGCATAACATAATCGTGCGCAAGCAAATTTACGGGGATGCCGTCAGTTGCTCCGTCCGATTTATCCAGCAAGTGAACAAATTCATGTATGGCAGTATTTTCCTTACCCGCCGACCGGGAGAATCCTTTGATAAGTGCAGCCCGCGACAGGATCATCTGCCCATTCATATAACCCGTTCCTACCATACCCAAAATGCTTCGGTTTTCCCCTTCAAACTGAAACTCGCTATCAAAAGTATCCGGATATAATATCACGTTGGTCAAGTTCCTGTATCTCCAATCCTTAAATCCAAATATGGGGATAACCGCGCTCGATGCGATCATTACCCGGTCTATATCTTCAACTACGGTACCTACCCCTTCAATAGTTATTCCCAATAAAAACTCAGCAATTTTTTGTTCGAACAAAATTTTAGACGAGTTATCCAGGGCTTGATAAAATGGAATTTGCTGTGTTAAAAGGGATTTATAAACAGTACCCGAAGCCCTTATATTTACTTTTTTCTTATGCTTGTTGCTCAAAAAATAAAATCCGCAAACCGCAATTATACTTAACAAAATGATGGCTAAAATCATGATAATTCAAATATCGGCATTAAATAAAATAAATCAGCAGCATAACCAAAGCCGCTATCAGGGTGTTTAAAAAGTTCACGGCATTGTTGCTTATGTAACCACGCCTTTCCAGCGTTGCACCTAATACCGAATCAACTAAATTACCCACCGTTCCAGCAATAATAATACTGATCAGGGTAGTACTCCAGCCAAAGCCTATGGCATAAACTATGGCTACGATCATGCTCCCGCCGA
The DNA here is from genome assembly GCF_056401495.1 of Mucilaginibacter sp. P4_E8. Lineage (NCBI taxonomy): Bacteria > Pseudomonadati > Bacteroidota > Sphingobacteriia > Sphingobacteriales > Sphingobacteriaceae > Mucilaginibacter > Mucilaginibacter sp. P4_E8. The sequence continues at coordinate 14,746 of NZ_JBFUJG010000028.1, read as the reverse complement.
TGCCTATTAAAGTACCCTCTAAACTAACTACGCCATCAAGTCCCCGCTTATCCGGTTTCCATGTGATGATATTAAAAAACCGCCGACCGTAAACCGTGCCTAATTCTGAGGATAACGTATCGGCCGTTGCTGAGGCAAAACTGGCAGCCATCATGAGTACCCATAAATTTATATATAAAGGGAATAATAAAACCAATATTCCCGCTATAACACCAACCCCGGCATTAGCCAAAACCTGTCCGGCTGTGCGTCCGCTTTTATGTTCTTCTTTGTTCGTAAAACTTTGCTTTTTATGGCGCTGCCACGATGTGGCTGCCGAACCTAAAATAAAAAAAGTGGTCATCATGGCTATACCGGTATAACCAGCTCCCGCAAAAACAAAACAAGCCACAGCAGCACCGGTTATTGCAGCTATAACGGTCAATTTTTTGGCAGATATACTGTACGCAATACCTGAAATTAAAATAAGGATCAGTAAACCGTAATGTGCCAGCATAATTTAAGGTGCAATGTCCAAAGGTATTTATTGTACGCATATTAATTAAATTAAGCCATCAATTCATACTTTTGGGCCCAGCATGAAAGATATATTAGGCCAGGCCATACATGATCATTATTATAAAAACCCAAAGCATAAGTTGTGGATCAATAATCAGTACGGCCCAAAAGAAGAAATGCCTATTGACATCTACTTTCGCGAGGAAGATGATATGCCTGATATAGAATGGCTGGCCTTAAATGAGTGCCGAGGCGAAGTACTGGACATTGGCGCCGGTGCCGGTGGTCATTCCCTGTTGTTACAGGAACGAGGCCTTGATATTACAGCGTTGGAAATATCTGCCCTGGCTGTTGATGTGATGAAGGTCCGTGGGGTTAATAAAGTGATCACCGCGGATATATTTGAATATCAACAGCAAAAATACGATACCTTGTTAATGCTCATGAACGGGATAGGCCTTACCGGCACATTGCTTAACCTCAAAGTGTTTTTACAGCACACCAAACAACTGCTTAACCAGGGCGGGCAAATACTATTCGATTCATCAGATATAGCTTATTTATACGAGGGTAAACTGCCTGATAACGGTCAATATTATGGCGAGATCCTATACCAGTATCAATATAATCAGCAAAAAACGGACTGGTTCCCGTGGTTATATGTTGATGAAAAAACACTTACTACAATTGTTGATGCCGCAGGTTATGACATGGAAGTTTTACTGGAGGATGAATATAAGCAGTACCTGGTACGTTTAACGCTTAAATAAGCTGACAAATCATTAGCATTTCATAGATAGTGCAAATGATGTTATGTTTTTATGCCATTATAATAGCATTGTTCACCTGAAATATAAATACATTTAAGATGACATTTGATACCTCATCTACACTATGAAAAAAGCTATTGATCATATACTGGAAGCTCGCGAGAAAAGAATAACCGACGAAGATGTTGTAAGGCAGCCGCTGCCACATCAAAATTTTCGGTTTGCAAATCCGTTCATCGTTTTACATCATATGGGGCCGGTTACGATAAAGCCGGGGCAATCATCCAGGATAAACCCACATCCGCATCGCGGTTTTAGTCCTTATACTTTCATGCTGCAGGGCGAAGGTTACCACCGGGATAATGCGGGTAATGACGAGATTGTTAAGGCTGGCGGCGTACAATGGATGTTTGCCGGCCGGGGTATTTTGCATAGTGAGGGCCCAACAGATGAATTGTTAAAACACGGCGGTACACAGGAACTTATACAGCTTTGGATAAACGCCCCTAAAGCCAATAAATGGGATGAACCTTTTTACCAGGCAGCCACCAAAGATCAATTACCATCGGTACTACCAGGCGATGGCCTGAATTTCAGGTTAGCCAGCGGCGATTATGAAGGAAAAACGGGACCTATAAAAAACTTTACCCCTGTAATATCCATAGTGGGTGAAATAGCTGCGGGAAAAACAGCAAATTTTACCGCCAAACCGGGTTACTGGACCTTATTATATATTATACATGGCGATGTGGTAGTGAACGATGAGACCATATCCCCTCATCACCTGATCGTGTTCAGTAAGGAAAATGAGGACATTGTAATAACCGCTACTACTGATGCGCAGGTACTGTTCCTGTCGGCCGAGCCTATTGAAGAACCTGTTGCTGCTAAAGATAATTTTGTAATGAACTCGCCCGAAGAAAACGAACAGGCCATTGCAGATTATAAAAACGGCCTGTTCGGGAGTTTGAGCTTTTAGTTTGAGTTATTCGCTTCTTAAGCTTTTAACTGGATTGGCTACTGCCGCTTTCACCGCCTGAAAGCTTATAGTTACAAAGGCAATGAGTATAGCGATGGTGCCTGCAAACAAGAAAACCTGCCAGCCAATAGTTGTTCTGTAAGCAAAATCCTGCAGCCATTTATGCATTGTGTACCAGGCAACAGGCATGGCAATTACGATGGCTATAAGTACCAGTTTTATAAAATCCTTAGCCAAAAGCCCGATAATGCCGTTTACAGTAGCCCCCAATACTTTACGAACACCGATTTCGCGGGTACGAACCTGTGCGGTGTAGGCTGCTAATCCTAATAAACCTAAACATGATATCAGGATAGCAATGGTTGCAAAATAGCTAAACAGAGTTCCTTCGCGTTGCTCAGTTTGATACATTTTATTAAATATGTTGTCCAGAAAATTATATACAAACGGATATTCGCCATTGTATTGTTTAAACTGAGTTTCAGCCGCTCTTATGGCCTTCTGTGCGTCCTTGCCCGTAGTTTTAATATATATGGTACTAAAGTTTTTGGGGGAATACCAAAACACTGCCGGTGCTATTTTTTCTTTCATGGATGCGTAGTGAAAATCTTTTACCACACCAATGATAGTCCCATTGATATTATTCATTTTGAACCGCTTGCCTATAGGATTTTTAATACCGGCCTCCTTAATGGCGGTTTCGTTTAAAATAAAATGTGCGGTATCTATTATCGCACCTGTAAAAGGTGCGCCCTGTACTAATTTCATTTTAAAAAATGAGATCAGGTCTTTATCTATCACTATGGGATGTACAATGAGGTTTTGCTTAATATCCTTGCCGTCCCAGTTAACATTTCCGGTAAAACCGCCAAACCTAACTATGTTTTGATTGGATCGGGTTACATTTAACACACCTGGTTGTTTCATTAATTCGGCCTTTACCGCGTCATAATGATCGCCTATGTCACGCATCCAAAAGGTTAATACATTTGTTTTATCATAGCCCAGATTCTTTTTACGAATGTAATTAAGCTGACTAGTAATAACTATGGTGCCGATTATGAGTATTACCGAAAATACAAATTGTGTAACTACCAATACCTTCCGGAACATTACATCACCTACCCCTGCTGTTATCTTACCCTTTAATGCTTTCAATGGCTCAAACGACGACAACAACAAAGCAGGATAGATACTTGAAGCGATCAGTGTACCCGCTACGGCCGAAAGCAGGATGAACCAGACATGGTAATTAGCCAGGTTAAACACCATTTGTTTACCTGTTAACTGGTTAAATGCAGGCATTAATGTAAATATCAGGCCCAGTGCCAAAACAGCGGCCAATAAAAAGAGTAAAGCCGTTTCAACAATAAATTGCATGAACAATTGCATTTTTCCTGCGCCAATTATTTTGCGCATACTGATCTCTTTTGACCGCAGCATGGAACGGGCAGTTGAAAGGTTTACATAATTGATGCAGGCTATTACCAATATCAACAGGGCAATAATGATAAATATCCTTACGGTTGAGATCCCTTTATCGGTAAGATCGGCGTTGTATAAATGCATTTTCGATAGCGGTAATAACAGGTATTCCGCATCAGTATCATCGGGTTTATGGTTAAGGTGGATCTGCCTTATTTGAGTAGTAAGTTTTTTTAATGGGCTGCCCGGTTTAAGCAGTAAATAAGTTTCATAGTTAAAAAAACTAAAATTGTTGTTAATATCCGTATTACCGGCCAGCATTGCTTTAATATGAAAACTCATGGGCATGATCATATCATAATTCATGCTGGAGTTTTTAGGAAAATCGGTTATTACACCACTAACAATAAAATCAGTCTTATTATCTGCACGGATCACCTTACCAATTGGGTCCTGATCGCCGAAGAATTTCTCTGCAGTTTTTTGAGTGATGATAACTGAATTGTCGTCAGTAAAGGGTTTTACCGTATTCCCTTTTATCAAAGGAAAATCAAACACTGAAAAAAACGAGGGGTCAGCAAAAATTACGTTTTCATCGCCAAATACTTTATCCTGGTATTTATATAACGAATAATTATAATTACCCGTTATACGTACCGCATCTTTTACCTCAGGCAGTTGCTGCTTGGCCATTGGGCCTATGGGGGCCACTCCAATGGAATAAATTTGCCTGCTGGTACCTGTGCCGCCAAAAAGTTCAAGCCTGTAAATGCTGGGAGCCTGCTTATGAAAAGTGTCAAAACTAAACTCATCCTGTACCCATAGCAATATCAATATCCCAATGGCCAACCCTACAGTTAAACCTGTTATGTTAATTATAGAATAGAACTTATTCTTCAGGAGGTTTCTCCAGGCTGTTTTAATATAATTTTTTAACATGACTTTATAGCTTTGCAGATTTTGAATGCGCAGATATACAGATGATACCTATAAGATGATCAAATTAATCCATTAACTATGGCTATTATTTTGCCTTACGGATATAAATATTGCCGTTCATATTTTTCATGAGTATTTCGGGACCACCACCATCAATTTTACCGTATACCCAGTCGTCAATTTTTAAGTTATACATACCAGCTTTATTGCTGCGACTAACCGCTGGCTTTTGCTGGTTAGTAACTACATCAAAATCGGTATAAATATCGCCACGATCTGATTTTAGCTTAACATTGGCTTTTAGCGTAGCAGGAAAGGTTACGTCAACATTACCATTCAGTGTTGAAAATGCCATGGCCGCCTTAGTGTCAATGGTTTTAAATGATACTTTCACCTCTCCATTAACTGTGTTGGCCACTACCGAGCCTGAAACATTAGTTAGTTTTATAGAACCATTCACATTAGTGATCTCCAGAACGCCATTCACATTGCTGGCATTAATGTTCCCATTGTTTACGGTTGAAAGTTTTAGCGTAACCCCATTTTGTGGCACTTTGATAGTCAGATTGATATTCTTATTACCGGCGCTGCTATGAATATTAACCTGGTTGTTATTCTCTTCGGCTGTTATATCCAGGTTATTAGCCGGGGCTAAACGCCTCATGCCATTGGTCTCTTTTACGCGCCCGCTCTTTTCTTCGCCCGATTGTGCATCTACAATTACATCCTTCCCTTCGTAGCTCACTAATGTAATTGATCCGTTAATGAGGTGCGCGTACAATTTATAGGGCTTACCCGGGTCGCTTAACGGAACTACCAACTGTTCAGACGTGTTACCCTGCGCCCATGTACGCGTACTGAGCAACAAAGCCAGCATCAATATTCCAGCAATTTTTATTGTTTTTATCTTTTTCATGTTGTTAGCTTTTATTGTTGTTTTTTAATATAAATATTCCCGTTAAGGGTTTCAAATTTGAATGTTTTACCACCCGCTCCAATCCTTACGTCTGAATTTTTGCTGAGTTTATAAACAGTACCATTACTGCTTTTTGATTGCGTTTTGATCACTTTGCCGGGCATTACCTCCGCATTAGGAAAATCTGTAAAAAACTGACCGTTCATACTTTTAAATTCCAGATCCGCAGCTAAACTCGCGGGATAGGTAATTTTAACTTCTCCGTTTATGGTTCTGTACGATGAAGCATCTGATGGGATCTTTAGATAATTGGCCGTTACCGCGCCGTTAACCGTATGCGCATCTGTGGTACTCTTCGCGTTAACAATATCAATGGGGCCATTTACATTGTTTACCTTTAATACTCCATAAACATCTTTAACCGTGATATGACCATTGTTTACTGTGGAAACCTTCAAATCCATATTGAATGGCACTTTCACTGTAAACTCCAGGTTGTACTGGTAATGAATCTCCCTATCGTCCCTCCCCCTATTCCAGTTATGGCGGGGTCTTGAATCGTAGGGTTCAGCAATGTAGGCCATTACTGTGTCCTGTTTCTGATCAAAGGCAAGCTTAAATTCCTTTTTCCCCTGTTCTAGTGTTGCCTGGTCATCGGCAGAAATAGTTTCATCGATCTCCATGATAACCTTATCGCCGGAATAACCCTCTACGTTAATGGATCCGCTGATGTTGTAAATAGCTACCACACCTTTTTGTAGTGTAAATTGTTTACTAACGTGCTGTTTAAATTCCTGGGCTGAGGCCGAAATTTGGGCAAAGCACAGCCCGGCTCCCGCCAAAACGGGGATCAGTAATCTTTTCATATGTTGTTTTTTTAAATGAGTTGGGTTATGGTTTCTTTGATCTTTTCACGTACACCATGGTCAAGGTCTTTTTGTTTTAATAGTTCTTTAAATGAGCCTACCGAACGTTTTTCCTGTAACTTCAGCATCACATCGGCGATAGCCGATTGCAGCAAGGGCGAATCCTGCTGTACAATAGACTGTATCAGCCCTTCCCTTACTTCGGGATGATTGGCTAAATGTGCCAGGGCATCAAGCGTGCTCAGCCTCACATTCACATTAGGATCATTATTTAAAGTAGCCAGTAATGCATCAATAACCTGCTTATCAGCGCTTTTTATCTCGCTGGTATAACTTACCCCCCTGATCCGCTCTGAAGCCGATGGATTTTCGAGTAGGGCCAGCATCATGGTTTGCCTTAATTCATGCACCTGCGTAGTAAGCGCTTGTAACTGTTGTGCCTGCTTATCATTACGGCTGTTATGAAAAACCCAAAATCCGCAACCAAAACTCACCAGTATAACTATAATGCTATAAGCAAGGGGCCATCTTGGCTGCAATTGCCACAGCCTGTTCCAGCTATCGTTGATCTTATCCGCCAAACTCCTGTTTTCTGTTACCGATGCCGCGTAAGTATCCAGCATCGCCTGAAACCGTACCTTAACATGTTCCGATGGTTCAGGCGCCTTTAATTCACCCAGTTGGTTCCATATATTTTTCATCACAGCCAATTCCTGCTGGCAGGCATCACAGCCGGCAATATGTTCTTCCAACTCCCCTTGTTCGGCAGTTGTTAGCTGCTTATTCATATAATCTGTAAACAGATCCTGGTATTGCTCACATTTCATCATATTTCTGTTTAGCGTTTCATTTTTAAATAAACACCCTTTAGCTCTTGCATGGCCCGGTGTACCCTTACCTTAACCGCACCTTCGGTAATTTGCAGTATTTGTGCTATTTCCTGGTGTTTAAGTTCCTGCAGTCTGCTCATGATCAACACTTCCCTATAATCGCTGCTCAAATTCCCCATAGCTCCATAAAGCTCTGTACGGGTTTGTTTTGTTTCCAGCTGCTCATCTGCCGAAATACCACCCGCAAGCTTATCTGCAAACGCTTCTACATCATAGTGCAGCGCTTGTTGCGGTTTCTTTTTAAAGCTGTCCTTTAACACATTACGGGCTATCTGGTACATCCAGGCTACAAACTCACCATCGCCGGTAAAGGTGTTGCGATATTTGAGCATCTTGTAAAAAACGGTTTGTACCATATCCTCGCTTCCTTCCCTGTTATATGTCATGTGAAACAGAAAGCCATACAAAGGCCGGTGATGCCGTTCAAAAAGCAACCCCATTTTTTCCAGATCTCCGGTTTTTACCCGGTGCATAATGGCATTATCAGTTAGCGTATTCAAACAGGTTTAGTGTTTTAATTTATACTGGAGACTTCAGTAAAATAAAATGGTTACAGGAAATTTAAAAAAAATTATAACAGTACAAATTTGCCCGTTACTGGTATTTCCCCGAATGAAGATACGATAAAAAAGAAGGCCATCATTTAGCAATGCTGGCCTTTCTTTTTGTGATAAGGGTAGGTTAAAGTTTTTTTCGTCCGATTTTCCGTTTTAATTAAAACAATCCGGGCATCAATTTATGGAATCAAGCACCATGCTGCCCATGAGCTTTGAATTTTTATTATAGGTTTCTGACTTTACAAAGCGACCAAGTTTTGGGGCAAACCATTCGGCCACTTTCATACGCACGGGTATACCTATTCCCATCATTTTCATTTTCATGGTGGCATCATAAGTGATGCGATAACAATCAAAACTACCGGCATTGGTACTAACTGTTTCGGCTTTATCAACCAGGCGGTTAGTTATATCCATCTGTATTTGTGACATGGATTGCCCGTTATTACTGATATCGATAGTGACTGCCCCGTCATCCAGCTTTTGACCGGCACTAAGATTAAGCGGATAAGCCAGGTACTTGGCATCGCCAGTCATTTGCATATTGCTGAATTGTTTCATGGATGAAGCAGGTACAAAGGCTTTCATATCAATTTTAATAGCGTCGCCATTACATATCATTTCAGAATCGCCGCCTCCTATTGATTTTTCATTTTTATCAAAAACCTCGCTATGAACGCTTACCGTATTAGCATCTTTTTTTGTTGCGGTGTATATTAGTTTTCCCTGAGAATTTCCCTTAGCATCCTGATTTAAATAAATAAGCTTTTTACCATTTACGGTACCTATAAACTGGTTGCAATTTTGCGCACTGGCAAACAGAGCGCCTCCTAATAATATCAGGAGAGTAATGATCTTTTTCATGCGAAGTTTACAATTTACAAGTAAATTTCGCCTTAAAATCAATCAATTACAATAGTACAAACACGTTATTCGCATTCGGCTTTTACGCATGTTTGCCATGAGTAATTTAAATAAACAATTGTTATTAATTATTGATGGCTACGGATTTCATTACCTGATCAAGTGCCAGCTGCCAGTTAAATTTTTCCTTCACCGGGCTTTGCTGTATAGCATTTACATAGCTCGGGTTAAAATAAGCAGCAAGTGAAAGCGTGCTGATACCATTTACGGGCTCAAATAGTGTACCTGCTTCATAGCCCTTTTCGTGATTGGCGGCCCTTGCTTTATCAAAGGCTACCTTGCTGTTTACAAATTCGGCATGTGTTTTCTCACCGGTAACAAATGGCACCAAAAAGTCAACTGATTTTTGTATGGATGATCCATTAGCCGACTCATAGCCGAAATATTTTTTCCCTGTAGCACGATATATTGCCATACAGGTTTTTAACAGTGGCTCAAGGGTATACGTATGGTAATGAAAGGCATCCCGCTCCTTAAAATCAAAGCTGGTTCCATCGGCATACAAATCAACATCAATCTGTTTTTCAAGCAGTGGATAAATAGGCTCAGTATACCTGTCATTATGCAAAGTAAAGGCCGTTAGTGTCATCACTTTAATACGGTGCGAATTCCAGTTGTTAAACCCTGTAGTTTTACCTGGTTTTGCCGATGGACTGTTAAGTTCGGCATTATAAATACTGGTTAACCAGGCATCTATCTCATTCCGGGCATCAGATGAAACCTCATTCCTGATAAGGTCATATCCGGTTATAAAGTCATCCAGTTTACTTTCATTGATGGGGTCGCCGTTGGGTTTATTGATTTTTGCCCAGACTTGCAGGTAATCCTGCGCTTTTTGTAAGTGCTGTTTTTGGCCATATAATTTATAAAGCAAGGCCAACGCGTATATTTTATCCCCGTCATGCAGGGCCTTTAAGCTCGCGGTTTTTGCAGGGTTCCCGGCCAGTACCCCTTGTGATACGATGGTTTCTATTGGATCCGGCTGCTCGTCCATGGCATTTTCAGCAGTTTGCCTATAAGGCTCAAATGCTTTTTTAACCTCGTCTTTACTTTCAATATTATTTTTTAAGGTGTTGATTTCGGTATCGGTTAAACTTACATACTGTGCCCTGGCATTCAAAAATGAAATAATGAACCCCGCCAGCAATAATATTTTTTTCATAGCTGATCTTAAAAACGGTTAATTACAGGCTGCCCTTTGTATAAGTGTTGTTTGCGCAACAAAGCCTCCAGGTAATAATAATCTGCATAAATTATTGGCGCATCTATCTCGGTACCCGCCGGTTTGTGTCCGGTGCTGTGCAGTAACAAAAAGCCTTTACTCCCACCGGCCTGTGCCTGGTAATGTTTACTCAGGGTTGCAACTATCTTATCGGCTGTTGAGCGATAGTCTTTGGCATTTTTACTATAAGTGCTCAATTCATATAAAGCCGAAGCAGCTATTGCTGCTGCCGAAACATCACGCGGCACTTTGGGAATGGCAGGGTCGTTATAATCCCAATATGGCACCAGATCAGCCGGTAAATTAGGGTTGCTGAAAATAAATTTGGCAATGTTTTCTGCCTGCTGCAAATAAACTTTGTTATGGGTTTCGCGGTAGCACATGGTATAACCATATAAACCCCATGCCTGCCCACGCGCCCATGCTGATTCATCGGCATAGCCCTGGTGGGTTTGCTTATGTAGTACCTTGCCGGTTTCAGGATCATAATCAATTACATGATATGAACTATAATCGGCCCTGAAATGGTTTTTCATGGCTGTATTGGCATGCGCAACTGCAATTTTATAATAAGTTGAATCGCCGGTTAATCGGGTAGCTTCAAAAAGCAGCTCCAGATTAAGCATATTATCAATAATTACCGGAAACTTCCATTGTTTACGGTTATCCCATGATTTAATAGACCCCACCACGGGGTTAAAACGTGTTGAGAGCGTTTTAGCAGCTTCAATAATAACCTCTTTATAATGCGGATCCTTTGTTAAACGATAGCCATTACCTACGCTGTTATATACCTTAAAGCCCATATCATGGGTAATACCATTGGTTTTTTCAACCTCAATATTAGCGGTGAATTTTTTGGCCAGATCCATCCATGCTTTGTTTTTTGAATACTCATATAAAAACCACAGTTCACCAGGAAAAAAGCCGCTGCACCAGTCTTTTGAAGGTACCATTACAAATTTTCCATCGGCATTTAAAGTACGGGGGGATGCTAATGCTGAATTGCCCGGATCAATTTTAGCACTGTCAACCTCCTTAAGCATTAGTACAGTTTGTTTTTCGGCAAATGAAAAAGCCTGGGCTACATCAGTTTGTGAAAAGGCTTTTATGGCCGATAAATTCAGCAAAAAAAAAGCAATGAAATAATTGGTTCTCATAGTTTATACATGAAGTTCATGATCAGTTTTAGTACCTTAAAATTTAGGGGAAGTTAAAGGCCCTGATGGTTAGTTCAATATTACGATGTATTAGCACCAAATTAAAAGTATACCCGGTTAATTTTTACGAAAACGTTTGAGTTGGTTATTTTATCTGTAAAACAATAAGATTTAAAATCAGCCAAAAAGTATTATTATATTTCAAAAACAGGTTTAAATAGCATTATGATTCGAAGTTTTTTATCTATTTTTATGAAAAACCGGCTTGTGCTGTTATTTATTTTGTTGATTTGCCGGTGAAGAGCCAATTATGAATTTTAATGCCATTACTATAAGGGACATTGCCAAAGAATTACATCTATCCGTATCAACAGTGTCCAAAGCGTTGAGAGATAGTTATGAGATTAGCGAAAAGACCAAGAAGTTGGTACTGGAGTATGCTCAGGAAAACAATTACCGGCCTAATCCTATGGCACAAAGTCTCAAAAGGGGGCATAGCAAATCTATCGGTATTGTAGTTTCAAGTATCGACAATCAATTTTTTTCCCAGGTAATTAACGGTATGGAATCAGAGGCGTATAGCCAGGGCTATAACGTGATCATTACGCAAAGTCATGAGTCATATGATCTGGAGGTACAAAATGTAGGCCACCTGATACATCGTGCCATTGATGGGCTTTTAATTTCAATATCCACAGAAACCAATAATGTAGAACATCTTAGAAAACTGCAAAATCAGGGTTTACCCATTGTTTTTTTCGACCGTGTAAGTAATGAAATTGAAACCCATAAGGTTATTGTTGACAATGCTAAAGGAGCATTTGAAGCCACCATGCATTTACTTGATTCGGGTTTCAAACATATTGCACATATTACCAGTTCCGTGAGCTCGTCAGTTACCTATGAAAGGTTATCTGGCTATAAGCAGGCACTTAGCGAAAGCGGATTGGAGATAGATGAGCGATATATTAAATATTGTCATCATGGTGGAAAGGACCTGGATGAAATTCAGCAAGCTATTGATGAACTGCTATTGTTAGATATAAAACCGGATGCTATAGTTACGGCCTCTGACAGGATCACCACTTCTACTTTAACTTTATTACATAAACTAAACGTAAAAATACCTCAGGATATAGCTTTAGTTGGCTTTACCAATACCGTATTGGCCGATGTTTTAAATCCGTCATTAACCTCGGTACATCAACCCGCTTTTGAAATTGGCAGAAAAGCTACCGAAATGCTTTTGAGCATTATTAACAGCAAGCGCCCCGTTACCGAATTTGAAAACGTGGTTTTACCCACTGAGTTATTTATCCGTAATTCTTCATTAAAATCAATAAAAGCATAACTAACAGCTATTGAATTGTGCTATATTAAGTTAATATACCGAAGCCGCCGCAACGTTTATTACCTCCCGAAAACGATTGCGTAAATAAACAACCTAAAGTTTAATGGCTAATTATTTTTAGTATATACTTTTGATCGTACCCCTTTCATTAGAAATCCAATTACACTTATCAGGAATTTATTGCACCTATGAGAAGATCAGTATTACTATTTTTAATTTTTATTTGTATTTCGTACAGCTTTAGTTACGCTCAGAAAAAAACAAGGCTTACCAATAACTGGGAATTTTTAAAACAAGATATTGGTGGCGTATGGGAAGCCGTTCGCCCGGTTACCCCTGGTAACCCTGAAAGTGTACCGGTTTGGCAAAAGGTAATCCTTCCACATTGCTTTAATGCCCGTGACGCGGTTGATCCTGATGTAAACTATTATCAAGGCCCCGGCTGGTACCGTACCCAGCTCGATATTCAAAACCCATACGCTAACGGACAAACCTTACTGCATTTTGAGGGGGCCGGGCAAAAAACAGAGGTATATGTATATACCACTAAAGTGGGCGCCCATCTGGGCGGGTACGATGAGTGGACGGTTGACATTACCAAAGCAGTAGAGGATTTCAAAAAAACAGATGCATACCAGAAACGGTTTAAAGGACGTATACCAATTGAGGTCAGGTGTGATAACTCCCGCGATCTGGAAACCATTCCTTCACAATTATCTGATTTTAATGTTTATGGCGGCCTTTACCGGTACCTGAACCTTGTGTATGTGCCTTCATTTTCCATAGATAAAATATTTGCTGCCACCCAAACGGACAAAGAAGGCAAACAGGGGCAGCTTCAAATTAAAGCAAGGTTTTATAACCCTGCTAATAGCCCTACTGCCGAAGGTTCCATTAAGCTTACTGACCCACAAGGCAAGGTTGTTACCCAAAAAACTTATAAGCTGAACAGTATAGCCGGGGATGCTGCCATCGGCGATTTTCAGGTTAAAAAGCCTAAGCTATGGTCGCCGGGAAGCCCGGCTTTGTACACGGTGGAGGTGTCGGTTAAATCAGGCGATCGGGTTTATGTACAAACAGAAAAAGTGGGCTTTCGCAATTATGAATTTGCTGATAACGGACCTTTTTACCTTAATGGCAAACGCTTGCTATTACGCGGTACGCACCGCCATGAGGATCAGGCCGGTGTAGCCGAGGCCATGACCGACAGCATGATGCGCCAGGAAATGCAAATGATGAAAGACATGGGCGTCAACTTCATCAGACTGGGCCATTATCAGCAATCCAGAACCATATTGAATTTATGCGATAGCCTGGGCATTTTGGTTTGGGAAGAAGAACCATGGTGTCGTGGTGGCTTGGGTGGTGAAATTTATCAAAATGAGGCCAAACAAATGATGACCAACATGATTGAGCAACATTACAATCATCCGGCTATCATTTTATGGGGTTTGGGTAATGAGAACGACTGGGAGGGCGATTTCCCGGTATTTGATAAAGAAAAGATAAGAACGTTCATGAAAGCGCAGAACGATCTTGCTCATCAGCTTGATCCATCGCGCAAAACAACCATCAGGCGTTGTGATTTTTGTAAAGATATACCTGATGTGTACTCACCATCCATCTGGGCGGGTTGGTACCGTGGCTTATATACTGAGTACAAACAGACCAGCGAAGATGAATTTAAGAAAGTAAAACACTTTTTTCATGCCGAATGGGGCGGCGACAGCCATGCCCTGCGTCACTCCGAAAACCCGGATAAAGCACTTAGTTTGATAAAAACCGGTAGCGGTACCGATGAACGCCTGGGAGATGCTTCATTATATGGAGGCGCGGCCCGTGCATCAAAAGACGGCGACTGGAGCGAAAGCTATATCTGTAACCTGTTCGACTGGCACCTGAAAGAACAGGAAAACATGCCCTGGTTAACAGGCGCGGCCTTTTGGATCTTTAAAGATTTCTCAACCCCTATCCGCCCGGATAACCCTATCCCCTACATGAACCAAAAGGGCGTGGTAGAACGTGATCTTACTCCAAAGGAATCCTATTACGTATTTCAATCCTACTGGACAGATAAGCCGATGGCCCATATTTACGGACACACGTGGCCTGTTCGCTGGGGCGATGCAGGTGAGCAAAAGATGGTTAAAGTATACTCCAACTGTGATAATGCCGAGCTTTTTGTGAACGGTAAAAGTTATGGTACAAAAAAACGCAACAGCCAGGATTTCCCGGCTGCAGGATTACGC
>NZ_JBFUJG010000027.1:0-59416 GCF_056401495.1 Mucilaginibacter sp. P4_E8 | reverse complement strand
GGATTACGGAACCGGCGCCCTGGGCGATATGGGCTGCCACCTTGTTGAAGCTCCTTTCCGTGTACTAGGTTTACAATATGTTAAAGATGTACAGGCCAGCGTAGGCAGTGTTTATGTTGACGAATTTAAAAAAGGCAGCTTCCCTGAAAGCTGTCCTCCGTCAAGCCACATCACTTTAACTTTCCCAAAAACTGATAAAACCAAAGGTGATGTAACCATGCACTGGATGGATGGCGGTATTGAACCTGAAAGACCAAATGAGTTGCTGGCAAGTGAAAAATTTGGCGGCGAAGAAGGTAATGGTACGCTTTTCATTGGTACAAAAGGTAAAATGTATGCCAGTACTTATTCTGATGCTGCAACGCTGTTGCCTAAATCACTTACTCAAAGTGCTAAAGCACCTGAGAAATGGAAAAGGGTACCGGGTGGTGCAAATGGCCACTATGCGCAATGGGTTGAAGGCTGTATAGCCGGATACGGTAAAACCGAACTAAGCTCGTCATTTGATAAGGCTGGTCCGCTTACCGAAGCATTGTTAATGGCAAACCTTGCTGTACGCGGTCATGACCTTAAAGGCGGCGATGTGAAACTGTTATGGGATAACAAAGCAATGAAGGTTACCAACTTTGATGCGGTTAACCAATACATCCAAAGGGATTATCCTGATGGATTTAAACTAAAAGCGTAAGCGTTAAATAGGGTTGAATTATTGAGTTATTGAATTGTTGATTTTTAAAAGATCAGCATGTAATGACTCAATAGTTGTTAAATCAATAATTCGATAATTCATTAACTCGATAATTAAATAACTCAATAACTAAATCATGAATAGAAGAGAAGCTATTGGCCGGGTTGGTTTAATACTTGGAGGTACCGTAATAGGAGCCGAGTTTTTTATCTCCGGATGTAAATCAACTTCAAAAAAAGTAAACGAACTGTTTGATCAGGATAACGTTGCTTTATTTAACGAAGTTGGCGAAACCATTTTGCCTGCTACTTCAACACCTGGTGCTAAAGCGGCAGATGTTGGCAGTTTTATGGCTCTGATGGTTCAGGATTGCTATAAACCTTCAGATCAGAAAATATTTGTAAAAGGTATTTCTGACCTTGACGATGCCAGCAAGAAAAAATTTGGTAAAAAGTTTATGGAGGCCGATGCTACGCAACGCACCGAATTGCTTAGCGAGCTGGATAAAGAGCAAAAGGCTTATACCAAAACCAAGAAACCGGAAGATCCTAACCATTATTTCAGGATGATGAAGGAACTAACCCTGTTAGGCTTCTTTACATCAGAAGTTGGTGCAACTAAAGCCCTGCGCTATATAGCTGTACCTGGCCGTTATGACGGCAACGTACCTTACAAAAAAGGCGACAAAGCCTGGGCAACCTAAAGAATTAGGTTTTAGTATCAAGTATCAAGTAATTAGTATCAAGATGAGAACAAGGCTTGATATTTGATACTAAACTCAAGATCTTGCTACTTGATACTAATTACTTGATACTTTTATAAACTAAAATGAAACTAAGATTAGGAATGATCGGCGGCGGTCAGGGTGCGTTTATTGGCGCCGTACATCGTATTGCCGCCCGTATTGATGGCGAATATGAACTGGTTTGCGGTGCATTCAGTAGTAATGCCGAAAAATCACAAGCCAGCGGTTTATTGCTGGATATCCCTGCTAATCGTGTATATAACTCATATACCGAGCTCATTGAAAAAGAAAAACAACTGCCTGAGAGCGAGCGTGTACAGGTGATCAGTATTGTAACACCAAATCATGTACACTTTGATCCGGCAAAAATGGCGCTGGAGAACGGCTTCCATGTTGTTTTAGATAAACCCATGACTTTCTCATTGGCCGAAGCTAAGGAGCTGGAAAAAGTAGTAAAAGCAACGGGCAAACTATTTTGCCTTACCCATACCTACACAGGCTACCCTATGGTAAAAGAGGCTAAACAACTCATAAAATCAGGCAAGCTTGGTGCTATCCGCAAAGTGTATGTGGAGTATCCGCAGGGATGGCTCAGCAGCTTTTTAGAAGGAGGCGATAACAAACAGGCCTCATGGCGTACCGATCCCGGTAAAAGCGGCATCGCGGGCGCTATGGGCGATATTGGTACACACGCTTTTAATCTGGCCGAGTATGTGACCGGTTTGGAAGTAACCCAGATCTGTGCCGATATTAATGTAGTGGTAGAAGGCCGTAAACTTGATGACGATGGCGCCGCGCTGCTTAAATTCAATAACGGGGCAAGTGGCGTATTAACCGCTACACAAATTGCCGCCGGCGAAGAGAATAATGTTAAAATACGTGTTTATGGAGAAAAGGGTGGTTTAGAATGGCACCAGAGCGATGCTAACTCCTTAACCCTCATGTATACCGATAAACCAATGGAAGTATGGCGCACAGGCGGTGGTTACACCAGCTCATTCGCGCAGCATAATACCCGTACCCCTCCGGGCCACCCTGAAGGTTATCTGGAAGCATTTGCCAACCTGTACCGCAATTTTGCCTTAACGGTAAAGGCAGGTATTGAAGGTAAAACCGCTACCCCAGAGGAGTTGGATTATCCCGGAATTAAAGAAGGTGTCCGCGGCATGGCATTTATTGAAAATGTGATCGCATCGGGCAAATCAGATAAAAAGTGGACTGAATTTTCTATTTAAAAAATTATGACAACCATCAAAGGACCAGCCATATTTATAGCGCAGTTTATAGGCGATACAGCACCGTTTAACAGTTTGGAATCCATTTGTAAATGGGCCGCGGGCCTGGGTTACAAAGGCGTTCAGCTACCTACCAATGATGCCCGTTTTATCGACCTGCAAAAAGCAGCCGAAAGCAAAACCTATGCCGACGAGATAAAAGGCATCGTAAATGCAGCAGGCCTGGAAATTACAGAGCTATCCACTCACCTGCAAGGGCAGCTGGTAGCTGTAAACCCGGTGTATGATTCGCTTTTTGACGCGTTTGCGCCCGAGGCTTATCGTAATAATCCGGCCGAAAGACAAAAATGGGCCGTGCAACAGGTAAAATACGCGGCACAGGCATCAAAAAATTTAGGGCTTAACGCCTCGGTTACCTTCAGCGGCGCTTTACTTTGGCCTATGATGTACCCATGGCCGCAGCGCCCTGCCGGTATTGTTGATACCGCCTTTGACGAACTGGCTAAACGCTGGACACCGATATTGGATGTATACGAAGAAAACGGAATCGACCTTTGTTATGAGATCCATCCGGGCGAAGACCTGCATGATGGTATCACTTATGAAATGTTCTTGGATAAGGTAAAAGGCCACAAACGGGCAAACCTGCTGTATGATCCATCGCACTTTGTACTGCAATGCCTGGATTATTTAGAATATATCGACCTGTATCATGAGCGCATTAAAATGTTCCATGTAAAGGATGCTGAATTTAACCCTACCGGCAGGCAGGGTGTTTACGGCGGATACCAGAATTGGATTGATCGCGCCGGCCGTTTCCGCTCATTGGGCGATGGACAGGTTGATTTTAAAGGTATATTTAGTAAATTAACCCAATATGATTATAAAGGATGGGCCGTATTAGAATGGGAATGCGCGCTTAAACATCCCGAAGATGGTGCAAGAGAAGGCGCCACCTTTATTAAGGATCATATCATCAGGGTTACCGAACGCGCGTTTGACGATTTTGCGGCATCAGGCTCTGATGAAGCGTTTAACCGCAAAACACTGGGGATATAACACACAAAATGTAAGTCATCCCGAATTTATTTCGGGATCCCACATGCAGGGTGAACAATATGTAATAGGTAAACTTTGCATGTGGGATGCTGAAACAAGTTCAGCATGACAACCTCTACAGATTAATAAAAGCATTACATTTGATATAGCCAATTAACCAATTAATTTAACCTAAATATCTTTAAATGCAAACCATTAACCGTACGCAGCTTTTCAGGGCCAGTTGTTTATCCCTGTTAGTAACATCATTGTCATTTGGCATCCGTGCCGGTATATTGAACGATCAGGGTGTCAGATTTCATCTGAATGGCTCAGAACTGGGCACAATTGCTGCAACTGCTTTCTGGGGCTTTCCATTGGCTATTATAGTAGGAGGGTTTATTGTTGATATTATCGGCATGAAAAAATTGCTGGTATCAGCCTTTGTTTTCCATTTAATAGGTATCCTGCTCACAATTTTTGCAAACGGATATTGGACTTTGTTCCTGTCTACCTTAATGATCGGGATTGCCAACGGTACTGTTGAAGCATCCTGTAATCCTTTGGTAGCTTCCCTGTACACGGATAATAAAACCACCAAACTAAACCACTTTCACTTATGGTTCCCGGCGGGTATTGTTATCGGTACCCTGATCGTGTTCGGATTGGATACCGCGCTTGCACATGGCGTATCTCCTAAACCCTACTGGATCTCTCAACTGGAAGTAGCCATTATGCTTATCCCTACACTCATTTATGGGTTCCTGTTCTCTAAATTAAAGTTCCCGGTTACCGAAAGGGTATCGGCTGGTGTCAGCACAAGCGATATGTATAAGGCGCTTGGTAATCCTTTGTTTCTGTTCATGATCGTATGTATGTTCGGTACAGCTATTACAGAATTATTTACCAATCAGTGGACGGATGTATTGTTCAAAACCGTTACTAACAACGCTATCCTGATCCTTACTTTCGTGGCGTCTGTACAAGTGTTGGGCAGGGCGTTTGCAAGTCCTATTGTACACCGTTTGGCTCCGCAGGGCGTACTGCTTATCTCGGCAATTTTGTCGGCATTGGGTATTTACCTCATGATCCACCTGCATGGCGATGCCATTTATTTTGCAGCTGTTATTTTTGGATTAGGAGTTGCTTTTTTCTGGCCTTGTATGATAGGGTTTGTAGCAGAGAACCTGCCACGAACAGGAGCAGTAGGATTAAACCTGATGGGCGGGGCTGGTATGTTTGGCGTGTCAATTTACATGATATTTATGGGCGGGCATTATGATGCTATCATGATTCAAAAACTTCCGGCAGGGGCTAATCTCGATGCTTATCGATCAGCAGGCGCGGGGACAGATATGGCCAAAGCTTTTGACGCGGCCAGATCAGCAGCCGGCCCCGAAGTACTAAATACTACCCTTATCATTCCGGTGGCATTGGTAGTTGCTTTTGCCGGTTTGGTATTTTACATGAGGGGAAGAAAAAAAACAACATCATTAAAAACAGCTACCGTGTAAAAAGTACACCTACTTATTATAAAAAATTGTATTTTTCGCCCTCATTAATCACACAATTTAAAATCAAGGTATAAACCGCCAGGATTAATAGAGTAAAACAGTTATGATCCTGGCAGGTTATTATTAAAAAAAACAAATCACGTATGAAAAAGGCATTTTTTATTCTTTGTATCAGTGTAGCGATTACTGCTTGCGGCGGCAGTTCAAACTCAGGGGGCGCTGATAGCACTAAGGCATCAAATCAAACCGCGAAAGCAACAAGCTCTGATGCTGATACCAATGCTACAAAAACCGGTACTGAAGCGGCCGGCGGAGAAGCAGGATCATCAACCGGCGCAAGTTTAATGGCAGCTTCTGATTGCAATACTTGTCATAAGGTTGATACTAAGGTAATTGGCCCTGCATTTCAGGATATTGCGGCTAAATACCCACCTACTGAGGCAAATATTGATACACTGGCCAATAAAATAATAAAAGGTGGTAAAGGTAACTGGGGTGATATTCCGATGGCTGCACATCCGGCGCTTGCTGTGAATGACGCAAAAGAGATCGTGAAGTATATTTTGTCGTTAAAAAAATAACCTGAGTTTATCTACCTTATAAAATAATTATGACCACTGGAATCAGGGTAAAACTTTCTACAATGATGTTCCTGGAGTTTTTTATCTGGGGAGCATGGTTTGTTACAATGGGTACTTATTTAACGGTAACGTTAAAGGCAACAGGTACACAAAATGCAGGCGCTTATGCAACACAATCATTAGGAGCAATTATAGCACCTTTTGTAATAGGACTTATTGCTGATAAATACTTTTCGGCGCAAAGAATATTAGGTGTTCTGCACCTGCTGGGGGCCGCATCGCTTTTTTATGCTACCACAATTGCCGATTTTGATAAGTTTTATCCGAATATATTGTTCTACATGATCATTTATATGCCAACCCTGGCATTGGTGAACTCGGTATCATTTAAACAAATGAAAAACCCGAGTAAAGAATTTCCCTGGATAAGAGTGTTCGGTACCGCAGGGTGGATAGTTGCCGGTTTAACAATCGGATGGCTTGGATGGGAAAAATCAGGCTCATTGGTGCTTACCTTTAAAATGGCAGCGATAGCGTCATTGATATTAGGATTATTAAGTTTTACATTACCTGATACCCCGCCTGTTAAAAAAGGTCAAAAAACTTCATTCGGAGATATTATAGGCCTTGATTCCATTGGTTTACTTAAAAACAGGTCGTATTTAACTTTTTTCCTGGCATCAGTAGCCATATGTATCCCGCTTGCGTTTTATTATAATTTTACCAACCCTTTTTTAAATGAGGTGGGTATGACTTCCGCCGCGGGCAAACAGACGATGGGGCAAATGTCTGAGCTGTTATTCATGGCCGCTATGCCTTTGTTTTTTGTAAGGCTTGGTGTTAAAAAGATGCTTGCAGTAGGGATGTTAGCCTGGGTACTGCGTTATATATTCTTTGCTTATGGCGATGTTGGTCACAATGAATGGATGCTCATAGCCGGTATTGTGATGCATGGTATATGTTATGATTTCTTCTTTGTAACCGGACAAATTTACACCGATAATTTAGCGGGAGAGCGTTTTAAAAGTGCTGCACAGGGTTTTATTACTTTGGCCACTTATGGTGTCGGGATGCTTATCGGTTCATATATTTCAGGTCCGATAGTGGATCATTGGAAAACTTCAGCCACAACGCATAACTGGCAAACCATCTGGCTTATACCAGCAGGAATAGCGGCTGTGGTATTGATATTTTTTCTGCTACTATTTAAGGACAAAACCAGCATGGCTACCAAGCCAGGTTTGGATATACAGGAACCTTCTGCACAAACGGAAATATAAAACATGGCATCAAATCAAAACCGTAGGTCGGCTATCAAAAATATGCTTGCCGGCACCGCCGCTATAACGGCATCAGGCGTGTTAACCTCATTTACACAACCCGAACAAGATAAAGAAATGGTAGCTGATACCCTCAAAGGCAATATTAACCACGCGGTATGCCGCTGGTGTTATAATGGTATGTCGGTTGAGCAGCTTTGTGCTGCGGCAAAAGATATCGGCATAAAAGGTATTGATCTGGTTGGCCCTGCCGACTGGCCAACGCTTCAAAAATACGGTCTGTTTTCGTCTATGTGCAATGGCGCCGAAATAAACCTGACCGATGGTTTCGGTGATAAGCAATTTCATGCCCAGCTGCAAAAAAACTATGCCGAAATGATCCCCAAAGTAGCGGCGGCAGGTTATAAAAACCTGATCTGCTTTAGCGGTAGTCGCCGGGGTAAGGATAATGAAACCGGCTGGAACAACTGTGTAGAAGGCCTGAAACCAATGGTTGCCCTTGCCGAAAAGCATAACATAGTACTGGTTATGGAACTGC
Organism: Mucilaginibacter sp. P4_E8; assembly: GCF_056401495.1. Taxonomy (NCBI): domain Bacteria; kingdom Pseudomonadati; phylum Bacteroidota; class Sphingobacteriia; order Sphingobacteriales; family Sphingobacteriaceae; genus Mucilaginibacter; species Mucilaginibacter sp. P4_E8. The sequence goes on along the minus strand of NZ_JBFUJG010000027.1, from coordinate 51,797 downwards.
TTAACAGTAAAATTGACCATAAAGATTATCAGTGCGATAGGGTATCATGGGGTGCCGAGCTGTGTAAAAGATTAGGATCTGAAAACTTTAAGCTGCTGTATGATATTTATCACATGCAGATAGATGAGGGTGATGTGATCCGTAATATCCGTGAGTTTCACCAATACATAGCGCATTACCACACCGGTGGTGTACCGGGTCGTAATGAAATTGATGATACGCAGGAATTATACTATCCGGCTATTATGAAAGCTATTGTAGGAGTAGGTCATAAAGGCTATGTGGCGCAGGAGTTTATACCCAAGCAGCCCGATAAAATAGCTTCGTTGCGTAAGGCGGTACATATTTGTGACGTTTAAACCTTATTCAAAAGATCTGCTCTAACAAAAACATTAACCAAATAAATACATGACAACCAGAAGAACATTTTTAGCACAGGCCGGACTAATTACAGCAGGTGTAATGATGAAACCTAATTTTCTATCGGCCAAGGGCAATAACGTTGTAGGGCTGCAATTATATAGCTTGCGCGATCAGTTACCAAAGGATGTAAAAGGTGTAATTGCCCAGGTGGCAAAAGCCGGTTATAAGGAGGTAGAAACCTTTGGTTTCAATAAACAAACAGGATACTGGGGGCTGCCAGGTAAAGATTTTAGTCAGTTATTAAAGGATAATGGCCTTACCACGCCAAGCGGCCACTATGGGCTTGACCAATATTTTGGTGAAGGTAAAACTGATGACCTGAAAGCTTATATTGAAGTGGCTAACACCATCGGACAAACCTATATCATTATACCTTCATTAAACCATAATTTTATAAAAACGGTTGATGACTGCAAAGCAGTAGCCGAAAAGATGAACAAGATAGCCGAGATCTGCAAGGCATCGGGCTTAAAATTGGGCTACCACAACCATAACTTTGAGTGGAAACCTGTTGGCGACACTACTTTTTATGATGTGGTACTTAACAACACTGATCCGAAGCTGGTGAACATGGAAATGGATATTTACTGGGTTGTACGCGCTGGACAGGATCCAGTTGCAATTTTTGAAAAACATCCAGGCCGTTTCACTTTTGTACATGTTAAAGACAGAGACAAAACCAATGCCGAACTGAACACCGAAATTGGTAACGGCGATATTGATTTTAAAACCATATTGGGTAAAGCCAAGCTTGGCGGTGTTAAACACTTTATTGTTGAGCAGGAAAACTACACCAATATTGATCCTTATGTAAGTATCACCAAAAGTGCATCTTACCTGAAAAATACACTTCACGTTTAAACCAATTATAATACCAATATGAAATATCCAGTTATACTAACAGCGCTTTTAGCCGGAAGCTTTTTGATGGCTAATGCACAGGAAGGTGCTAAGCACGAAGACACAGAAATATACGAGCCTGTTCCAAAGGTGGTTGTTCCGGCTAAAGTATTAGGCGATGCTCCTTCAGATGCCATAGTTTTATTTGATGGTAAAAACCTGGACGAATGGGTATCAAACGAAGATAAAAGCCCGGCAAAATGGCCGTTTAAAGGCAATATACTTACTGTTGATAAACATACCGGCGGTATTGAAACTAAAAAATCATTTACTAATTACCAGCTGCATATTGAGTGGCGTGTTCCTGCAAACATTACCGGCGAAGGCCAGGCACGCGGTAACAGCGGTGTGTTTTTAGCATCATTAGGTAAAGGCGATCCGGGTTATGAGCTACAGGTTTTAGATGCATATAACAATAAAACTTACGTTAATGGTATGGCCGGCAGTATTTATAAACAAGCTATCCCATTGGCAAACCCTTGCCGCAAACCAGGCGAGTGGAATGTTTATGATGTTGTTTGGACAGCACCAGTATTTAACGAGGATGGTACGTTAAAATCAGCAGCAAGAGCTACCGTGTTCTTTAACGGCGTGCTGGTTGAAAATAACTTTGAACTGCTTGGTCCAACTCAATACGTTGGTAAGCCATCATACGAAGGCAAAAAACACGGCGCCACACCTATAAAACTACAGGCACACGGCGATAAAAGCGAACCGCTTAGTTTCCGTAATATTTGGGTACGCGAGTTGTAATCCATTTATTCCTAATATTTAAAAGCCTGTAAGCTATAGCTTACAGGCTTTTTTGTTGATTGCGGCATAACCCATAAATTAGGATACTGTGCTACAAAAATGTGACAAAGACATTTAATAAACCAGCTGAAATTAGCACATTTGAAATTATATTTACACACTTAAACCTATTTATGAAATCACATTACAAAACCATTCTTAACCTTTTTTCTTTCGTTATATTAATTATTGGGTGCACGTTGGCTTCGCCGGCCAGTGCAGCCAAAAGATATTATTATCAAATTAAAATATACCATTACAAAACCCAGGCACAGGAAGGCCGTATAGAGCGTTACCTGGAGCAGGCATATGTGCAGGCATTGCATAGGGCAGGTATTAAAAAGGTTGGTGTTTTTAAGCCCATAAAACAGGATACTGCCGATATGCGCATCTACGTTTTTACCCCATTCACGTCGCTGAATAAACTAACAGATATCGACAAAAAATTACAGGCCGATACTAAATATTTAACCGATGGCGAGGATTATATCAATGCTGATTTTAAGGATGCCCCCTACACTCGTATTGAAACACTGGTATTGCAGGCATTTCCGGGTATGCCGGCTCCGGCTGTGCCCAATTTAACCGGTAATAAAGCCGATAGGGTATATGAGCTGCGCAGCTATGAGAGCGCTACCGAAAAATATAACTTTAACAAGGTGCGCATGTTTAATGATGGCGATGAGGTAGGCCTGTTTAAACGACTGGGCTTTAATGCCGTATTTTATTCAGAAGTGATAGCCGGCGCGCACATGCCTAATCTGATGTACATGACCACTTTTAATAATAAACAGGACAGGGATGCGCATTGGGATGCTTTTGGTAAAGATGCCTACTGGAAAACCTTATCGACAAAAGCCGAATACCAAAATAATGTCTCGCATGTGGACATCATTTTCCTGTATCCGGCTGCTTATTCTGATTTTTGATACACGCTCATTTATAGCTTTATATATAGATACGGAAGGTTTCATATGCCATTTTTAACTGCTCTTACGCTAAGCTTCGCGAATGCCAATAATTGCACAAACTGTTAATTAGCCTATTAAAGGCTTGATTTTTGTGGTGTTTGAGCACGAAGAAATGAAAAAGATCATGATTGCGGACGATGATCCGGGGATTGTAGATGCGGTAGAGATCATGCTTGATTTTGAAGGTTACGAGGTGTCGTCGACTGTAAATGGGGCGACGCTTTTAGATATGCAAACAGAATTCCCCGATCTGTTATTATTAGATATCTGGATGTCGGGCTTTGACGGGCGGGATATTTGCCGTGAATTAAAACAGAGGAAAAACACCAGGGGTATCCCCATCATCATGATATCAGCCAGCCGCGATATCGAGCGCTCAGCCTATGAAGCCGGAGCTGATGATTTTTTAGCAAAGCCTTTTGAAATTGACGACCTGTTAGGTAAGATAAGAAAGCTCTTGAAGGATAATTAGTTAGTGACTATCCTCTCACAGACTCACCCTGGCTTTGCTTCGCTCGCCATCCTTCTCTTCGCTGCGGCGGAAAGAGGGCGTTGCAAATATCTTTATACTTTTTGTCATCCTGAGGAACGAAGGATCTATTAGCAAGCTTTGCATGTCGGTAATTAGATGCTTCACTGCGTTCAGCATGACAAGTTTATTTTTTTTCCTCTTTCCGCCGCAGGCGAAGAGAGGGTGATCCAGCGAAGCGCGGATCGGGTGAGTCTACCCGCCGGCTTTCTCCTTACAGGTAACCTGCGCCTCCCACCCACACCATTCCCACCTGTTCATTATCATAAAAAGTGTCCGTAATCGATCACTTTTTAAAAATAAAAAATTCATAAATAATTGATAATAAGTTACTTAATATTGGTATAGCTCTTGCAAACCCATATCCAAAAAGTACAACAATGGATAAGGAAATAACGCTTGAAGTTATATCGCAAAAAAGAAGAAAAACGGCATTGGTTGCCCTGATCAGCATAGCTGGTTTAGTGCTGGCTATATGGGTATTGCGGGGGTATATCAAGTCGTCATTAAAAAAATCAGAAATTACTACCGCCATTGTTGAAACGGGTAATATAGAAAATACCATTAACGCCACCGGCGAAGTATTGCCTGAGTTTGAAGAGATCATTACCAGTCCCATCAATGCATCTATAAAAAATGCGCTGATGGATGCCGGTAATAAAGTGAATGCCGGGCAATCCATTATCACCCTTGATAAATCAGCCTCCCAAACCGAATACGAAAAGCTAAAATTTCAGCTCGAATCAAAACGTAACGAGATCAGCAAGTTAAAGCTTGATCTGGGCAAAAGCTTTTATGACCTCCAGTCGAACAATGATATCAAACAGCTGCGCATCAGTAACCTGGCCGATGCAGTTGAAAATGCCAAACGTCTGTTTAAAGCCGGTGGCGGTACCCGCGAAGGTATTGAGCAGGCAGAGCTCAACTTAAAAGTGGCCCAGTTGGAGAAAAAGCAACTGGAAAACGAAATAAAGAATAAACAACAAACCATGCAGATAGAGATCAAAGAAGCCGAAATTGCCGCGGCCATACAGGAAAATGATCTGAATGAGTTACAGCGTAAACTGCAACTGGCCAACGTGATTGCTACTCGCAAAGGTGTAATTACTTATGTAAACAAAAACATAGGTGCTAATATACATGAGGGCGAAACGCTGGCCCGCATTGCCGACCTCGGGAGTTTTAAAGTGCAGGGTAGTATATCTGATAATTCGCTTGACGAACTGCATACCGGCATCCCCGTAATTATCCGTATTAATGATAACCAATTGCGGGGGCATGTAACTAATGTATCGCCATCTATCCAAAATAGCATCATCTCTTTTGATATACAGCTTGATGACCGGTCCAGCAAGCTGCTTCGGCCCAATATGAAAGTTGATGTTTTCCTGGTGACCGCAACGCATAATAAAGTGATGCGGGTTGCCAACGGCCCGGCATTCAAAGGCTCAAATTTGCAGGACATTTTTGTGGTAAATAAAGGTAAGGCAGAACGCCGGACGGTTCATATAGGTCTAACCAATTTTGATTATGTAGAGATACAGGACGGCGTAAAACCCGGCGATGTGTTGATCACCTCGGACATGAGTGAATATAAAAACTCAACAGAAATAACGATTAACTGATATAAGCCACTCAGCTCCCCGTGGGAAGGGAGTTCTTCATAACATTAATCCTCCTGCCGGTTGGTGGGAGGGTTTGAGTGGGTATCAGAAAATATATAATATAAAAGAAATGAAATTTTTATATATCATATTATTATTAACCATGAGTTCGTCGGCATTTTGCCACGGCGCTAACGATACCCTGCGGTTAACACTGCAGCAGGTGGTTGAAATGGCTAAGGCAAACTCCATAGCGGCTAAACAGGCCGCTACCGTGCGCGAAACAAAATACTGGGAGTACCGTACTTACAAATCAAACTATCAGCCACAACTGGCCTTGAGCGGTACCCTGCCCGATTTTAAAAAAACTTTTTCACAAACACAACAGCCTGATGGTACCATATTGTTTCAACCGGTTCATAACGATAATTCAGCCCTGCAACTTGATTTTAGCCAAAGCATTACTGCTACCGGCGGTACCGTTTACGGCAGAACCCAACTGCAGCGCTTTACTGATTTTGACAGGCATAATGCATTGTACAATGGTGTTCCGTATAGTATTGCGTATACGCAACCGCTTTTTCAGTTTAACCAGCTCAGGTGGGATAAAAAAATTGAGCCGCTAATATATAACGAGAGCAGGCAGGCATATATTGAAGCGCAGGAAAATATAGCTATTACGGTTGAGGGATATTTTTTTGATCTGTTGTTGGCGCAGGTTAACTTGCACATTGCCGAAACTAATTACAATAACACCCAAAAAATAATGGCCATAGCCAATACCAAGTTTGAGTTAGGGAAAGTATCAAAAAACGAGATATTACAGTTACAGCTCGAGCTCATTAATGCTAAAAAAGCCGTAGGTACCGCCAAGCGCGATATAGAAATTGCTACTCTTAATCTCCGTAGCTATACCGGGCAAGAGGATGATAGCAAAATTGTATTGATAACACCTGAAAATATTAGCGAGATGAGCGTTAGCTCAGACAAGGTTTTGGCCGAGGCTTATGCCAACCGTTCGGATGCTATCGCCTTTTTAAGGCGCATTGCCGAAGCCAAAAGGGATGTGGCCAAAGCCCGGGGCGAAACTGGCCTGAAAGCCACGCTAAACGCCAACCTGGGTTTTTCAAATTCGGCAACCAGTATCCCGGGGGTATATAATAATCCGCAAAACCAGCAAATAGTGCAACTAACGCTATCAGTACCCATACTGGATTGGGGCAGGTCAAAATCGCGCACTAAAACAGCGCTGGCCAACCAGCAGCTTACCGAATACACGGTTGAGCAGGATAAGCAAAATTTTAAGCAGGGAATAGTAACCCAGGTATCGCTTTTTAATTTGATGAAGGAACAGTTGGTTTATACTGCCGAAGCCGACAGCATCGCCTCAGAAAAATACAAAATAGCCCGCGAACGCTATGTACTTGGCGACCTGGGCATCACCGACCTGGGCATAGCCTTTCGCGAAAATGACCAGGCCAAGCGCGATTACATAACATCGCTCCGCGATTTCTGGGGGGCATATTACCAGTTGCGCTACTTATCATTATATGACTTTGAAAATAACCATAAAATTACCTATCAATAAATCACAAATTCAATAACTCAATAATTCACTAATTAAAGATATGATCCGTTTACAAAACATTGAAAAAGTGTACCGCACAGACACTATTGAAACCCTGGCACTCAACAGCATTAACCTTGATGTGGCCAAAGGCGAATTTTTATCCATCATGGGCCCTTCGGGCTGTGGTAAAAGCACTTTGCTTAACATCATCGGTCTGCTTGATGCGCCCTCAAAAGGCGAGATCAAAATAAGTGATCAAAAAACCGATCATTTATCAGATAAGCAACTGGCACAGTTCAGGAACAAAAAGCTGGGCTTTATTTTTCAAAGCTATCACCTGATAAATGACTTGCAGGTGCTTGATAATGTAGAGCTGCCGCTGCTGTACCGCAACACCACCGCCAAAGAACGCAAAATGCTGGCCAGCGAGGCTCTGGAAAAGGTAGGACTTTCAAACCGGGTAAAACACTTCCCCACCCAATTATCAGGCGGACAACGACAGCGTGTGGCTATAGCCCGGGCTATTGTGGGGCGCCCGGAAATTATCCTGGCCGACGAGCCTACCGGTAACCTGGATAGCGCTATGGGCAACGAGATCATGGAGATCCTGATTAACCTTAACCGTAACGAAGGCACTACCATTGTAATGGTAACGCACGATGAAAACATGGCCCACAAAACACATAGGTTGATGCGCTTATTTGACGGCTCGCAGGTTTTGTAATTAACAGTTTAACATTAAGATCATGCTCAAAAATTATTTTAAAATAGCCATAGCGGTGCTGCGCAGGCGCAAGTTCTTTACGTTCATCAGCTTGTTTGGTATCAGCTTTACACTTACAATTTTGCTGGTGTTAACTTCTTTTTTGGATAAGATAGCCGGAGATAGCTACCCCGATCGTAAACGTGACCGTTCTTTATACGTTTCGCGCATGTCTGAGTGGTATAAAAACAATGGCATGAATTCGGGGCCATTATCTTTTTACTTTTTTGATCATTATGCGCGCAGTCTAAAAACCCCTGTTAAAATTGGTATAACCAACGGCGCCAGTAGCACTAATACCTATGTAAATAATAAAAAGATAAGCTTAAGCTACAAATACACCAATGCCGATTACTGGGATATTATGGAATATGATTTTGTGGAGGGTAAGGCCTTCACAAAACAGCAAATTGATAAAGGCGACATGGTGACGGTCATATCTGAAGATATAAAGAAACAATATTTTGGCGATGCACCATCGGTAGTGGGCAAGTATTTTGAGGCCGATAATGTGAAATACCGGGTAATTGGCGTAGTGAAAAATGTACCGGTAACCAGCTACATGACCTTTAGCGATATATATCTGCCTTATACCGTGGCCAAAACGGATTTTACAAAAGATAAAAGCTACCGCGGTCGTTTTTATGGCATATTGCTGGCCAACTCCAGGTCAGACGTACCCCGCATGCAAGCTGAATTTCAAAGTATGATACAAAGGCTGCCCATGGAGAGAAAAGAATTTATCAGAATAGTGTGTCATGCCCGTTCTTATATTGCGAGCTACGTTGATACCGGCAACGATAACAAATCAGGGGTGGTAATGGTGCTTACCGCTATTAGCATATTTGTATTGCTGGTAATGCTTTTGCCCACACTTAATCTGGTTAATATCAACATTACCCGTATTATGGAGCGCTCATCAGAAATTGGTGTACGCAAGGCATTCGGTGCATCTTCAAACACATTGGTTTATCAGTTTATTGTCGAAAATATTATACTAACATTACTGGGTGGAGCTATAGGCGTAGTATTATCTTTTATAGCCATAGGAGCTCTTAACAGTGCGCACCTGATACCCAACCTGGTTTTATCAATTAATTTCACCGTACTGTTTATTGGTTTACTTATTTGTTTTTTATTCGGTTTATTATCAGGGGTTTATCCGGCCTGGCGCATGTCAAAACTCAATGTGGTAACTGCTTTAAAAGCTCAGTAGATATTTCACAATCATTTAAATCAAAATATTATGTTCAAGCATTTATTTAAGCTGATCTGGAATAAAAAGAAACAAAACTTTTTATTGATGATAGAAATGCTATTCTCATTTCTGGTATTGTTCGCTGTTTTTTCTATGCTGGTGTATTATTACACCAATTATAAAAAGCCAATGGGCTTTGATTATAAAAACGCGTGGCTGGTATCGTACAACAATACCTATAAAACACAAAATACCGACTCACTGAACCTGTACTACCAAACCCTGCAAAAAATGATGAAAGCTATGCCCGTAGTTAAAGAGGTGAGTTTCTGCAGCGATAACGTACCGCTCTCGTCCTATACCAATGGCGGAGATGTTATGTACGGTAAATTAACAACAGGTACCAATAGATACACAGTTGATGATAATTACAAGAATGCTTTAAACGTCAGTTTGCTTGAGGGCAGCTGGCTAAATAAAAATGACGCCATTGGCAAATATCCTTCGGTAGTTATCAATGGTAGTTTAAAGGAACAACTTTTTGGCAATGGTATGGCTGTTGGTAAGGTCATTACTGACGGTGATGGCAAATCAAAAATGAAGATAATTGGCGTTATACAGGATTTAAAGGTTAAAGGTGATTATTCACCATCTGGTAACGCGTTATACTTTCGTGTTGATACCGGATCTTTTCGTTGGTTAGGCAATATAATTATAAAAGTTATACCTACAGCCAATGCCGCTTCTGAGGCCCGTTTATATAAAACGCTGGCCAACTACATGAAAGATTCAAATATATCCATTGAGCATTTTACTAACAAACGCACAGAGATTAATTATTTTAACCTGGTGCCTATGATCATCATGTCAATAGTGGGCTGTTTCCTGGTTATTAATGTTGCGCTTGGCTTATTTGGAGTGCTTTGGTATAACATCAATAAAAGGCGTGGTGAAATTGGGCTGCGCAGGGCGGTAGGGGCTACCGGCAATTCGGTTTCATCACAGCTCATCGCAGAGTCACTTATATTGGCCACCTTGTCGTTGATTATAGGGGTGTTTTTCGCCGTACAGTTTCCCTTGCTTAACGTATTTGATTTACAGGCAGGTATTTATATTACCGCTATGCTGCTGGCTATTCTGTTTATTTACCTGCTGGTGTTTTTATGTTCGCTGTACCCGGGCAGGCAGGCGGCGGCAATTTATCCGGCGGTGGCGTTACATGAAGAATAATTACGATATTAACCTGCTATTATGATATTGGTTATTGATGACGATCTGGCTGTAAGAACCTCGCTGATGCTGTTGCTAAAGGGTGAGGGTTATGAGGTGCTGTGTACAGAAAACCCCGGTGATGCTTTAAAGATCGTCAGGAAAAATACGCCGGAACTTATTATTCTTGATCTTAACTTCTCCATAGATACCTCAGGCCGGGAGGGTATGGATTTGCTCGAAAAAATAAAACAGCACAACGTTGCTATCCCGGTCATATTAATAACCGGCTGGGGCAGCATTGAACTGGCCGTAAAAGGGATGAAGATGGGGGCCAATGATTTTATCAATAAACCCTGGAGCAATGAGTACCTGATCCAATCGGTTAAAACCCTGCTCGATCTGCAGGACAAGAAAACCGAGCACCGTACCCGTAAGCAACTGGACAAAACCTACAATTTTCAGCACATTATAGGAGAAGATCCTAAAATGCTGAACATCCTGGAAACCATAGGTCGGGTTGCTCCAACCGATGCATCCATCCTGATCATGGGCGAGAGCGGTACGGGTAAAGAATTGATAGCCGAGGCCATTCACCAGAATAGTTTAAGGCGCAACAAGCCGTTTACAAAGGTGAACCTGGGCGGTATATCCACATCATTATTTGAAAGTGAGATGTTTGGCCATATCCGCGGCGCGTTTACCGATGCCCGGTTTGACAGGATTGGTCGCTTTGAAATGTCAAACAAGGGAACTATTTTTTTAGATGAGATAGGCGATCTGGACGCCAGCAGTCAGGTAAAGCTGCTGCGTGTATTGCAGGACCGTACCTATGAGGTGCTGGGCAGCAGCCGCACCAAAACAGTTGATGTGCGGGTGGTTTGCGCCACCAACAAAAACCTGAACGAGATGGTGAACAAAGGCACCTTCAGGGAAGATCTGCTTTACCGCATCAACCTGATCACGGTTTACCTGCCAGCCCTGCGCGAGCGGCCAAAGGATATTCCCTTGCTGGTTAATTTTTTTATTGATAATTTAAAGGAAATATATAACCGTCCCAAATTATCAGTAGCCGGGAGTGCCATGAAATGGCTGCAGCAATTGCCACTGCCCGGTAATATCAGGCAGCTGAAAAATTTGGTGGAGCGGTCTATACTGGTGAGTAAAAATGACGAACTGAGTATTGATGATTTCAGGTCGCAACTGGAACTATCGCCGGTTAAAAAAGGGAATATGCAATTGCCCGGTGTTGGTACTTTAACACTGGAAGAAGTAGAGGTGGAGATGATAAAACGCGCCATGGATCATCATAAAAATAAAATAAGCAGGGCCGCGGCGTCACTGGGGCTTACCCGTAGCGCTCTGTACCGCCGCTTAGATAAATACCAGATACCGTACGATGAAACTGAGGACTAAATACATCTTGTTCGTTGTTATACTGCACCTGATAACGCTGGTACTTACTTACTTTATTTTCGAGCAAAACAAAGTGTTCTTCATCGTTTCGGAGGTGTTTATCATCATTTCCATTGTAATAGCATGGCAGCTTTACCGCCAGCTGATACAGCCTTTAAAACTACTGATGCAAGGTGTTGATGCCATTAAGGATAAGGATTTTAACGTTAAGTTTTTATCAACCGGCAAACATGAAATTGATGAGCTGATTAATGTTTATAACCAGATGATGGATGAATTAAGAACAGAGCGTACCCGGCAGGAGCAGCAGCATTTTTTTTTGGAGAAACTGATACATACTTCGCCAACCGGCATTATCATTCTTGATTTTGACGATCGTGTACAACAAGTAAACCCCAAAGTCCTTCAGCTACTAAACATTACCGAAGAACAAGTGCATGGTTACTCCGTTCACGAATTGGAGCATCCTTTGTTTAAGCAGATCGGGGAGTTAAAATCGGGCGAAACCGCAGTGGTAAAGCTGGATGGGGTAAATTCATTTAAGCTGCAAAAATCGCATTTTGTTGACAGAGGTTTCTCCCGCCATTTTGTGATGATCGAGGACCTGACGGCCGAGATCCTGGCTGCCGAGAAAAAGGTTTATGGCAAGGTGATCCGGATGATGGCGCATGAGGTAAATAATACCATTGGTCCGGTTAACTCCATCATGCAATCCGCCATGAAAACAGACCAGCTTTGGGAAAGCCATGATTTTGATTCTTTAAAAGATGCCCTGCAAGTGGCTATGGACCGTAACCAAAACCTTAACCTGTTTATGCGCAATTTTGCCGATCTGGTTAAATTGCCCAAAGCCAATAAGCAACCCATTGTACTGCAAAAGCTGATAAATTCGGTGGCTAAATTAATGGCCGTAAAGGCACAGGAAAATGGCGTAGCATTTGAATTTAATCTGCCCAATGATGCTATAAATATAATGGCCGATGAGCAGCAACTGGAGCAGGCGTTGATAAACATTGTAAAAAATGCCATTGAGGCTATTGAGGGCACCGGCGTAATGAAATTCACAGCTATGCCTGCCGAGCGGAAACTGGTGATCACAGATAGCGGCAAGGGTTTAAATGCCGAACAACATGCCAATTTGTTTTCGCCATTTTTTAGTACAAAAAAGGACGGGCAGGGGATAGGCCTGACACTGGTGCGGGAAATATTGTTAAATCATGGCTTTGAATTCAGTCTTAAAACTGTTGCCGAAGGGCAAACAGAGTTTACAATACATTATAATTAAATTATTTCATTTAGGTTCCCCTTTTGAGAGGGGGTGTGTTGGATTGTGAGTTGGCAGGGGTGTGTTATTCAAGCAGCATAACATCTCTTTCAAGGGGGAAACTGCACGGGTTTGTTAGGCTAAAGCCAGTTATCAATTTCTTAAACCATCCCATAAATGGGACGGCAATGAATTTTTGTAATTATTGTAGTGTTTATCATTGCCGTTGGCTTTAGCCAACGGGTAAAAATGAACAAGAGTGGCTTTAGCCCAACCGCCTCTTTAAGCGTCCACGCTTAAATAATATTTTAAAAGAGCGTCCACGCTCACTTAACTGTTGTAAGCGTGGACGCTTACCCTCATGTAAATTCAAGCGTTGACGCTTGAATTGGCGGGGAAATTTGTCTGAACCTCGATTAAACGGATGCATTAGATTTAAGGGTTTACTTCAGTTTTCAACAAATCGCGGTAATCTTTCAATCCTAAAAATCGTGGTTCAGACAAAAAACAATTTCACCTCATCCCTCCAATTTTAAAAATCATTTCCAATAGCTGAAACCTTTTAGTAATGTTGTATAACCAATATCTAACTATGCAAAGGCGACATTTTATAAAACTTTCAGCTACTACTGCTGCTGCCGTGCTTTTCAGCAGGCTCACGTATGCAACATCAACCCAAACAACCGCGATTAATGCTCCCGACGAAGTTTGGGCACAAACCGGCAATGAATGGTTTAAACTTACAGGAACTAACGGATCGTTATTTACCTATAAGAATATTATCGTCACTTTAAAAAACAGTGGTGATGCAAAGGGCGTATTTGTACAATCTCCAACACTGCAGTTAAACGCGGTGCGCTTAAAGTGGAAGCATAACCTGTTGCCAAACACCAAATTTTTGGGCGACCACTGGGAGCGTTCCTACGGTGACCTGGAATGGAAAACTAAACCCACTGGTGTTAAAAATCCCTGGTATGTAATCATACATGACGACAAGCAAACCGCCTGTTTCGGAGTTAAAACCGGGGCTAAAAGTATTTGCTGGTGGGAATTAAGTAATGATAGTTTGGAACTTACTTTAGATACCCATTCGGGCGGCAACGGTGTGCTGCTGGGCGCTCGTGAGCTTCATGCTGCCGATATCATTACTGCTAATGGTAAACCCGGTGAAGACCCATTTCATACTACCCGCAGGTTTTGCGGTATGATGTGCCCTAAACCACGCCTGCCAAAACAGCCTGTATATGGTATAAACGATTGGTATTTCGCCTATGGTAATAATTCTTTCGACCTGATCAAGAAAACCACCGCTATGATGGCCGAACTGGTTACTGACACACATAACCGCCCGTTTTCGGTAATTGATGCGGGTTGGGCACAATACTCACCATTACTACCTGGTGATGGGGGCTGGAACGACGATTTTTCGAAGCCAAATGATAAATTTAAAGACATGCACCTGCTGGCCAATGAGATCAAAAACTTCGGTATGCGTCCCGGTTTGTGGATGCGTCCGCTTTGTGCCCGCCATGATGAAAAGGTCAATTTGCTGGCCCCTAAGATCCCCGGCAGGGATGATCCCCGCAATCCGGTACTTGACCCAACCATTCCCGAAAACATCGAACGCATTAAACACAACTTCGATGTTTATAAGCAGTGGGGTTATGATATGGTAAAACATGATTTTAGTACTTATGATATTACCGGCCGCTGGGGTTTTGATATGAAGAACAGTATAACCGCTCCCGGCTGGAACTTTAACGACCGCAGTAAAACTACTGCCGAGATCATCAGTGACCTGTATGGCGCTATCCGGCAGGCCGCCGGCAATGATATGTACATTATTGGCTGCAATACCATGAGCCATCTGTCGGCCGGGGTGTTTGAACTTTGTCGTATTGGCGATGATACCAGTGGCAAGGAGTGGGCCCGCACCCGTAAAATGGGCGTTAATACACTGGCTTTCCGCTTACCGCAAAATAATACCTTTTATGCAGCCGACGGTGATTGTGTTGGTTTAACCAAGGATGTGCCCTGGGATAAAAATAAACAATGGCTGCAATTACTGGCCGAAAGCGCCGCGCCGCTCTTCATATCGGCCCAACCCGAAGCTTTGGGAACTGAACAACGGGCAGCTGTAAAACAGGCTTTCGCCAACGCCGCCAAAGTACAACCCATAGCCGAACCTTTAGACTGGATGACCAATATGCAGCCCACTAAATGGAAACTGAATAACAGGGTGGTTGATTTTAACTGGGGATAAACTATCTGAGTCGGGGTCCTGAATTTCAGACTTACGAAGTTTTTAAAACTTCGTAAGTCTTTCAAGAATAAGGTGTCATTGCGTAGCGTAGCGCGGCAATCGCATAGGACATTAACGAACTTTTGCATATGCAACCTACATGGTGAGATTGCCACGCTACGCTCGCAATGACATGTTTGTTAATTGTGATGCGATATCCAAATTTTGTTTTATAAACAATGGAATCATTATCTTGTTCAACATTTACTTGATCAGGATAAATTTACTATGAAGAAACTACTGCTTTTTTTACCCATACTTTTTATGTTGTCATGCGGGCAAAATCCCGCGCAGCAAGAGGAAAATAAAAAACTGAACAGCCTGGCTATTGAATATGTAAGGCTGGGCCTAACCATCGGTCAGTATGATAGCGACTTTGTAGACGCTTATTATGGTCCGGATTCATTAAAACCCAAACAGCAGGCAGCCAAGGAATTTCCGAAGGATAGCCTGCTGGCAAATGCCAATAGTTTAATGAACGAATTGAAAATAATTTCGACCTCATCAACCGTTGATACCAATAAAATGCGGGCCAGCTGGATGGCCGATCAGCTGGTGGCATTTAGCCGCCGTATCAGGATCTTCTCGGGCGAGGAACGCCCTTTTGATGAAGAATCAAGGGAACTTTTTGGTGTTGCAGCACCCATTTATACCGACGATTATTTTAAAACGCAGATCAATCTGCTGGACAGCATCCTGCCGGGGAAAGGACGTGTGAACGATCGTTTTCAAAAACTGGCCAATAAATTCATTATCCCCAAAGATAAACTCGACCCGGTAATAAAGGCCGCCATAGCCGAGGCCCGTAAACGTACCCTTGCCCACTATAAATTACCTGCCGGCGAGGCATTTACTTTGGAATATGTAACCAATAAACCGTGGAGTGGCTATAACTGGTATAAAGGCAATTATAAAAGCACCGTACAAATAAATACCGACCTGAAAATATTTATTGACCGGGCCATTGATGTGGGCAGCCATGAAAGTTACCCGGGTCATCATGTATACAACATGCTGCTCGAAAAAAACTTGTACCATGACAAAGGATGGGTGGAGATTTCGATGTATCCGCTGTTCAGCCCGCAATCGTTAATTGCCGAAGGGAGTGCCAATTACGGTATAGAGGTAGCTTTTCCGGGCGATGAAAAAGTGAAATTCGCCAAAAACGTATTACTGCCCCTGGCTGGTTTGGATACCGCCGGTATCGATTTGTATTTTAAAGCTTTGGCTATTAAGGGTAATTTAAACTACGCCCGTAATGAGGCGGCAAGGGGTTTGATTAATAATACCATGTCGCGGGATAAGGCGCAGAGCTACCTGATGAAATATTGCCTCATGAATGATGAAACCGCCAGCAAATCCATCAGCTTTATAAAAAAATATCGTAGCTATGTGATCAATTACAACTATGGGCAGGATCTGGTGAAGAACTATATAGAAAGAAACGGTGGCACTGCCAAAACGCCCGAAAAACGCTGGGAACTATTTGGAAAGTTGCTGAGCAATGAAGTAGCACCAGCCAGTTTAATCAATAAATAATAAAAAAAACAATAACAACCTAAACCCTCCATCATGAAAATTAAGCTGCTTTCTTTATTGAGCATTTTATCAGTTGTTTACTGTTCGTGTAAAAATAAGTCGGCCACCAATACTGCGGATTATAGCGGTTGGCGAACTTATGCAGGCACTAAAGAAGGCAACCGTTATTCATCAAATGAAGAGATCAATTTAAATAATGTAARCAAACTAAAAGTAGCCTGGACATACAGTACCCATGATAGGGATACGGGCAACCTGAGCCAAAACCAGTGTAACCCCATTATGGTTGATGGTATACTGTATGGTACCAGCCCCAAGCTCAAGTTGTTTGCTTTGGATGCCGCTACCGGCGCGCAAAAATGGTTATTCGACCCGGCAAAAGGAGATACCACCAACAATGGCGACCCGATGGCTTATTATAAAGTAAGCCGGGGGGTAATTTACTGGCAAAATAATGATGGTGGCGAGAAACGAATTTTTTATAGTGTGGGTGCTAAAACCTTCGCCATTGATGCCGAAACCGGTTCGCCGGTAAGGAGTTTTGGTAAAGATGGATATATTGACCTCACGAAGGATCTTGGGCGTGATACAAAATCATTTGTAGCCAGCACTACGCCGGGTGTAGTATATAAAGATCTGTTTATTGTGGGAGCACGTGTTGCCGAATCGGCAGATGCCGCCCCGGGCCATATCAGGGCTTATGATACCCGCACGGGTAAAATGAGGTGGATCTTTCATACCATCCCGCATCCCGGCGAAAGGGGATACGAAACCTGGAAGGATACTGCCGCCTGGAAAAAATTTGGTGGGGCCAACAACTGGGCGGGCATGGCTTTGGACGAGCAACGCGGTATAGTTTATATCCCTTTAGGATCTGTAGGCGGCGATTTTTATGGAGGTTTCCGCAAAGGGAAAAATCTGTTTGCCAACTCTTTACTGGCACTGGATGCCGCTACAGGTAAGTACAAATGGCATTTTCAGGTAGTACACCATGATCTGTGGGATCGTGACCTGGCCGCTAATCCAAATCTCGTGACCATAAATCACGATGGTAAACAAATAGATGCCATAGCACAAACCACCAAACATGGCTATATTTTTATGTTCGACCGTACCAATGGCAAGCCTATTTTCCCGATAGTTGAAAAACCAGTACCAACCCAAGCTTTGCCGGGCGAGGAGCCCTGGCCAACGCAGCCTATACCAACCTTACCACAGCCTTTCGCAAGGCAAATGTTTAATCCGGAAGATGTAACGGACATCTCGCCCGAAACTCATCAGTATATGCTGCAGAAATATAACCAGGTTAAAAACCGGTTAATGTTTACCCCGCCCAGTAAACAGGGGGGCTGGATCTTCCCCGGTTTTGATGGCGGCGGTGAATGGGGCGGCGCGGCGATTGACCCGGAATCAAAGATCATGTATGTAAACAGCTCTGAATTGCCCTGGGCGCAGGTGATGATAGATGTGCCTAAGGCAACCAATGATCAGTCGTTAAAAGGCATGGGGCAGGTGATCTATAACAAGAATTGCATTAGCTGCCATGGTCCTGAGTTAAAAGGGAACGGCACATCGTACCCATCATTGGTTAATATAGGTAATAAGTACAAAGAAGATCAGGTAAGCCAGATCATTGCTAACGGGCGTAATATGATGCCATCATTTAAGCAAATACCCCCGGTTGATAAAAAGGCGTTGCTGGCATTTCTGCTGAAACTGCCTGATGCTAAAGCGGCCAAAGTAATAGCCAAAGAACCCAAAACAGAGAAGATCCCGAGCACCAAACTGGAAAAAAAGATGGTAGATGAAGTTCCTTATACCATGACTGGCTATAATCGCTTTTTAGATAAGGACGGCTACCCCGGCATAAAACCACCCTGGGGAACGCTAAATGCTATTGATCTTACCACAGGCAAATTGCTATGGAAAGTACCGCTGGGCGAATACCCCGAGCTAACCAAAAAAGGCATCCCCATTACCGGTACAGAAAACTATGGCGGGCCGCTGGTAACCAAAGGCGGGCTGATATTTATAGCTGCTACCAAGGATGAAAAGATCCGTGCCTTTGATAAAAAAACAGGCAAAGTGCTATGGGAAGCTAAACTACCCGCAGCGGGTTATGCCACACCGGCAACTTATGCCATAGATGGTAAACAATATGTGGTAATTGCCTGTGGTGGCGGCAAGATCGGCAGTAAATCGGGTGATCAGTATGTCTGTTTTGGGTTAGGGGAGTAATGAGGGGGCGGTGATAACACCGACCACGGGCTGAACGGAAAACCTTATACTGTTCATATGTACACCCGTGAACACTATGAATATTGATTAACTATTGATAATCAAATACTTGTATTTGAAGCCCTAAAACAAAACACTGTACACGGAGCGGTCATAGCAGACCGTATGAGATTTTTCGATACCGATTGTTACCTATTATTTACGAGTTAAGCTTCATTGTATGAGACCACATAAAAGAATAAGTAATCCGGAAAAAATTGATCGGCACTTAATTCAAAAAAATTTAAAAGATGGAAACCGCGTTATCGTTCAATTCTCTGACAAATTATATTCAGACAAGATACTTGCCGACTTAAACGAGCTTTGTTTAGAATATGACGATAATTTCGGTATTCGCTTTTATGGATTTTATCAAAGTTCTTTTGATTGCAAGACGCTTTTAAAGTTATCAAACATAAAAGCTCTTTGGCTTGACTGCTTATTGAAAGTCGACAATTTGGAGGTCTTGACCGAATTGAAAAATTTAAGGCGTTTAAGTTTGGGTGTTTTTGAACTAAAAGAAACAGAAATATTTCAAGCTAATAATTTTCAAAACCTTAGGGAATTAATTATTGGCGAATCAAGAACGAAAGCTCTTAACCTTAAATATTTAGAAAACTACAGAGATTTAAATTATTTAACTATTTGTGGACATACTAAAAATATTGAGGTTATAGGCAAATTGACGGATTTGGATTATTTAGGTTTAAATTCAATTTCAAAAGTTCCACTGGACTTTGTGAACCAACTCAAAAAACTTAAGTCATTGCACTTTCTTTTGGGCGGACGAGAAAATTTAGATGAGATTGAAGAAAATGAAATCGAAACACTAAAAATAATAAGAGTTCGAGCATTTCGTAATTTTAAGAATATTTCAAATTTTAAAAAGCTAAAAAGCCTTTTAATTGAAGACCAAATTCAATTAACAGAATTAAATTTTGACAAAAACACACCGCCTCTAAATGATTTCAAGTTGATAAACTGTAAGACTTTTAAATCGTTGACAGGACTTGAAAGATTAAATAGACTTAACCAACTGGGAATTTACAAGACAGATATAAACTTTGAAGAGTTTATAAAGCAACCCCTTCCAAAATCCCTCAACATACTCGCCTTTTATACTGCGAAAGCTAAAATAGACAAAGAAATTAGACAGCGGCTTTTGAAACTTGGATATATAGATGGGCTCGAGCGTATTTTGTAAGGCGCTGATATATAGTTTGTAATAATTATACAATTGCAAAATTGCGTATTTCTACGGTTGATGGATACGAATAGTTGTTTTAGCTTTAAGTGACTTAGCATCTTAACATAAACACTATTTAAAACTTATCGCCATGGCAGCCGATTTAAACCTGTTAGTACCCGCATTTAAAGAAAAAGTAATTCAATTATTGGAAAGCTGTAATGATGCAGGGTTTAAAATGATACCTACAGAAACAATAAGAACCMCTGTAAGACAAGCACAGTTGTGGAGGCAGTCAAGAACAAGATCAGTAATTCAACAAAAGATAGCTGATCTTCAGGATCGCGAAGCGGGATTTTTAGCGCAGTGCATTATAGATGCAGGCCCTCAGAATGGTGATCATGTAACCAATTCTATACCCGGATTATCATGGCACCAGTGGGGGGAGTCGGTAGATTGTGTTTGGATAGTTAATGGTGAGGAAGAATGGTCAGTAACCAAACTGGTAAACGGGCAAAACGGCTATCATGTTTATGCGGGTATGGCCAAAGAATTAGGCTTAACAGCTGGTGGGTTTTGGACTTCTTTTAAGGATTGGCCACACGTGCAGTTACATCAGGCCGCAAATCCGGCGGGCGATTTTACTTTAAAACAGATAAACGATATTATGAAGGAGCGGTTCTCCTGAGCGGAAGAATAAAAAGAAAAAGGTGGACACGTGCGATTCCTTCCCTTGGGAAGGGGAGGTAGGGGTTTATAGAACATAGCAAGTTTATACTGCACGTATAAACCCCTCCCTGCTACTACACAATCCACCGCACCCCTCCCGTGGGGAGGGAATTATAACCTCGCGAACACCTGCTGTGTTATCACCGCGCCACTTGATTTCTTTGAAATTAACTCGTATGCAACGCAGTATGGAGTTTTTTACAGCTACTTGTCTTATGAAGCCATTATGCAAATGCATCTGCCCTGGTTTTCATATTTTCCTTTATCCATTTTAAAGCTTCGGCATTGTTGTTTAAGCTGGAGAAAATACTCCTCAACGTTAAGGATTGACCAGGATCAAGCTCGTTGGTATATTCTTCCAATGTTTCCACTCTGTTTTCGAGTTTTAAGCCGATGATCTTATCCATAATATCTTCGGGAATATGAAAAATACTCCGCAGTTCATCGGGGCTGGCATAATTTAATATCCTGCCGGTACACACATCATAGCAAGGCTTATGTGGGCTAAAGGGGAAATCGGCACAGTTACAATCAGACATATTGATTAAGTTATAATTTTACCATTAAAAATCCAGATTGTTAAAAAAGTGATCATCCACACAGCAAATATTGCCACGCCGCCCATAAACCAGGTAAGTTGTCGTTTAAACCGTTTGTTGGTTTCTTCGCTGATGCCTTCTACCAGGCTTGGAATAACAAACATGCTCGCCAGATAGCTCCGGGTTACACGCTGACCCCAATAAATGGAAATACATAAAGCTATCCACCCTAAAATATAAACAAAATACAGCCATTTATATTCATTTAACTTTAAATAATCCTTTTGTAATATGGCTAAAATGGAACCGCCAATAATTAATAAAGCCCAGCTAATGATCCTGTTAGATTCTTCATTAACTGTTTTTAATGCCTCAATGCGCGATATCTCCTGAGCAGGTGCAGTTTCGGTTCCGGTGTCCTGTTGCATATCATCCCTTAAAAAAGGAATAAAACTGAGGAGCTTTTTCAATCCGTTTATTATACTGCTTTCCATTTGTAACTGGTTGTAATACAATGGTTAAGTTACCAAAATTTTATATTATTAATTGAAAAAAATATACGTTTTACCACAATATTAAGCTTGATAGTATACCTTATATTATCTCAGGCTTACAATTTGGTATTACTATAGCCTAATGTTTTTAATTTGCTTGAATTTCCAATCAAAATATGCATTTTTATGGCTGCCAAAATCCGTTATAAATACCTTTTATGAAATTCAAAATTCTACCTCTTATTGCTTTCGCAATTTGTTTAACCTTATTTACTTTAAGTTCATTTGCCCAGGCTAATTTTAAACCGGAAAAAGGACTTTTATCCACCATCAAAAAAAACTTTAAAGATGCCGATGCCCAATATAAAGTACTGGCTAAGCAAATAGGCCCCGAGGAGTTTCCTAAAACATATCACCCCAATACCAGTAAGCAGGAAAATAGCAATTCGGGCTGGTGGTGCAGCGGTTTTTACCCGGGTAGCTTATTGTATTTATATGAGCAAAACCACGATCAGCAATTATTGACGGAGGCTAACCGTATTTTGGGCGTTTTGGCAAAAGAGCAGTTTAATACCCATACGCATGATCTTGGTTTTATGATGTATTGCAGCTTTGGCAGTGCCAATATTGTTGAACCAAAGCCTGAGTATAAACAAATATTGATCAATAGCGCCAAATCACTATCGACAAGGTTTAACCCAACAGTGGGTTGTATTAAATCATGGGATTCAAAAAATCCATCAGATTACCTGGTGATCATTGATAACATGATGAACCTGGAACTGCTGTTTTGGGCCACAAAAGAAACCGGTGACTCCAGCTATTATAAAATAGCAGTTACCCATGCCAATACCACCATGAAAAACCATTATCGGTCCGATTACAGCTCTTACCACGTGATCAATTATGACGTACAAACAGGAGCGGTAAAGGAAAAGAAAACGGCGCAGGGTTTCGCCAAAGAATCCGCCTGGGCACGCGGGCAGGCCTGGGGATTGTATGGCTATACCGTGATGTATCGTGAAACAAGGGATAAAAAGTATCTTGACCAGGCACAAAACATAGCTCATTTTATACTGACAAATCCAAACCTGCCAGCCGATAAAATACCATACTGGGATTATAACGCTACAAATATCCCTAATGCGTTAAAGGATGCATCGGCAGCGGCTATTATGGCTTCGGCATTGTTGGAGCTTTGCAGGTATGCTGATAATAATAGCGGTCAGGAGTATTTTAATACGGCGCAAACCATCCTTAAAACACTGTCGTCGCCGGCTTATAAAGCAACAGCCGGAACAAATGGCGGCTTTATTTTGGAGCATAGCGTAGGGCATTTTCCTGCAGGTACAGAAATTGATGTGCCCTTAACTTATGCCGACTATTATTTTATTGAAGCAATGAAAAGATACCAGGCATTTGGAACTAAAAAATAAAAACAAGTATAAACCTCAATTTTAAAATATGGCTTTTGGCAAAGGTAGGATAGAGGCTTTTAGTGATGGGGTTATTGCCATTATCATTACCATTATGGTTTTGGAAATGAAAGTTCCTCATGGTGATAGTATTGAATCGCTAAAACCGCTCATCCCTGTTTTTATGAGTTATGTTTTAAGCTTTATTTACGTAGGTATATATTGGAACAATCACCACCACATGATGCAGGTGGTGAAGTCGGTAAACGGAATTATTTTATGGGCCAACCTTCACCTGCTTTTTTGGTTGTCGCTCATACCTTTTGTAACCGGCTGGATGGGCGAAAACCATTTTACCAAATGGCCCGTGGCGTGTTATGGGTTTGTGCTTGCCATGAATGGTGCTGCCTATACTATTCTGGGGAAGGCACTGATACGACATCACGGCGAAAACTCGCTTATTGCGGCAGCATTTGGTAATGATTTGAAAGCTAAAATTTCGGTTGCTGTTTACACGGTTGCCATTGGTGTTGCGTGGATAAACCCTATCGTGAGTTTTGTTTTGTATGGAATTGTGGCAGCTGTTTGGTTTATTCCCGATAAAAGAATTGAAAATAAATTAAAGCATGATACCCCTGAAAACAATGAATAGCTGTTGATTTAACATAGCTGATTTACAATTAAAATTGTTGCCTCAAAAAGAGCCTGTTGCAAAAAAGAGTAAACTTTATCACAATAATACTGTTATTGCACTTGTTTTAATCCTGTAAAAAACTCGTTGCACATTTTGTAAAGTTTTCATTATTGCATTATTATACACTTAATCTATGTTTGAGATTGCCCRATTAAATGAGAGAGAACTGCTGATACAGGTAGCCTCGGGCAATGAATATGCCTTTCGTAAATTGTTTATGGTACATCACCAACTATTAGGTGTACATATGTTACGTATAACAAACTCTGTTGAATTGGCCGAGGAGATAGTACAGGATGTGTTTTTGAAAATATGGCTTACCCGCGAAACATTGGTGGGGGTTGATAATTTTAAGGCCTATCTTTTTGTGATATCCAAAAACCATGCTTTAAATTGCTTGAAAAAATTGGCAAAAGAACGTTTGCTGATTAAAACAATGGAAAATAACGGTTTTGAAGCCCTTGTGCCCGAAACTATAGATACAGATACCGATATGTACTATAATTTACTGGATGAGGCTATTGACCAGTTACCACCACAACAGCAAAAGGTTTACCTGCTGAGCAGGCATGGCCGCCTTAAATATGCCGAAATAGCCGATCAATTGGAGTTATCGCGCGAAACCGTAAAAAAATATCTGCAAATAGCCACTACCTCTATAACAGAGTATGTGCATGAGCATCTGGAAGTTACTGCCCTACTTTTAGCAATGCTAAAAAGTTTTTTAATTTTTTTTAAAAAGTAATACCCCCTTTTTTGTACTTGTAGTTGTCATGTAAATAAGGTCACCCGGAACCGCATTTACCAATTATTTACTTTATGACTAACAATTACAAAATATGAGTGCATTGAATGCAAGGTTGACCTACCTTTTCAACGGCTATTATAATCAAACGGCTACGCAGCAGGAGCGTGATGAATTATTTCAGTTTATTCACGCGTCTGCCAATGATGCTGAGTTAACTGCACTTATTCACCAGGCCTGGAATAACCTCGAAATCAATGAACCGCTTTTTGATCCCACAAAAAGCATGGATATGCTCAATAGTATTTTGCAAAACAAAGCACAGCAGGACGACGAGTATAAAATACGACCTCCCGACAGCAATAAGCTATGGATAAAGCTGGGCGTAGCTGCCGCTTTGATGGTTTTTGTGGGGTTTGGTGCTTATGTTTTTTTAAATCAAAAAAAACAATCTAATGCAAAAGATATAGCCAAAATTAGGCCGGCACATGATGTTTTACCTGGGGGTAACAGAGCATTATTGACCCTTGCAAATGGTAAAACGATTTATCTTGACAATGCTCAAAACGGCGTTTTAGCCAAGGAAGGTAACACCCAAATAAATAAAACACGTGATGGTCAGCTGGTATATGAGGACGGGGGCAATGGCTCAAATAATGGTGCTGCTGCCATGAACACCGTAACAACACCCCGGGGTGGACAATACCAGCTGGTGCTTGATGACGGCAGTAAGGTTTGGCTCAACTCCGCATCATCACTTAGTTTTCCTGCAGTATTTACAGGTAAAACAAGGGAGGTTGAAATTACCGGCGAAGCCTATTTTGAAGTAGCTAAAAATGCCGCTAAACCTTTCAGGGTAAAAGCTAACCATACCGTTGTTGAAGTTTTAGGCACCCATTTTAACATCATGGCTTATAATGATGAAACAGTAATGAAAACTACTTTGCTTGAAGGAGCGGTAAAAATAAGCAACATGCAAAATACCAGTATTTTAAAACCCGGCCAACGGGCGTCGCTTCATCAAAACGGGCAAATTAACGTAATTGATGATGCCGATGCAGATGATTCGATAGCATGGAAAGACGGTTTGTTTCAGTTTAGAGACGCCGATATTGAAGCTATAATGCGTCAGGTGGCCCGCTGGTATGATGTGGAGGTGAGCTACGAAGGCAAAGTACCGGAGCGGGAATTTACAGGTCGTATATCGCGAAATGTAAAGGCATCGGAATTACTGGGAATGCTTAAGTACGCAGGTGTTAATTATAAAATAGAAGACAAGCATATAACGATAATGCAATAATGGCTTTAAATGTCAGGAAATTACCAATACTAACAATAATAAATTAACCACAATCAATTGTTCACTTTAAACAAAGCTATGATGGAAGAAATACCAAAAATAAGTTAACCCGGCGGGACCCACTTGCCTTGATCTTACTGTCTTTTTATCATGTGATTTATACATGCTAGCAGTAAAATGCCGGGTATAAAAAAACCGGGAAGTGTTCGCTGCACTTTCCCGGCTAATGATCTGGGTCCCAAAAAAATACAATCGACGAATTGAAAGTTAATGTTTAACCCAAACTCTACAAACTTATGAATTTTAATTCTAAGGCCACGCCTTTGGTATGGCCCCAATTATCAAAAATAATACTGGCTATGAAGCTAACAGCTATTATTATAATTGCTGCCCTTACTAATGTAAGTGCAAAAAGTTATAGTCAAATAGTGACCCTACATCAAAAGAATACCACAGTTGAAAAAGTACTAAGATCAATTGAAAAACAAACCGGCTATCATTTCTTATATGATAAACAGGATGTATCAAAGGCAGGCGGAATAAATATTGAAGTGGCAGGTGTATCCCTTGAGGAAGCCCTTAACCAATGTTTTAAAGACCAGCCTTTAACTTACAAGATCTTTCAGGAAACTATAGTGGTTAAAAAGAAAGACGAGGGTGCACTTACTACTCCAATAGAAGCATTTAAGGTACAGGGTACCGTAAGCGATGTTAAAGGACCACTGCCTGGTGTAAGTGTTAAAGTTAAAGGATCAGGAATTGGAACAGTTACCGATGTAAATGGCAAGTACACGCTGAATGCACCTGATGGTAACGGAACGCTGGTTTTTAGTTTTGTTGGATATACAACACAGGAAGTGCCTATTGCAAACAAAGCTCAGCTTGATGTTTTGTTGGCCGAATCGTCTAAAGCATTAAGTGAGGTTGTTGTGGTTGGTTACGGTACACAAAAACGTGTAGACCTGACCGGTTCTGTAGGTAGCGTTAATGCAAAACAATTACAGGACAGGCCGGCTATTAACGTAGAGCAGGAACTGGCAGGTAAAATTGCGGGTGTTAACGTATCAACCAACTCAGGTGCACCGGGCGGCGAAACCAAGATCCGTATTCGTGGTTACAGCTCAATCAACGCGGCAACAGATCCGTTGTATGTAGTTGATGGTGTGGTATGGACAGCCGGTGGCGCAGCCCTTAACCCAAATGATATCGAAACCATCGACGTGTTGAAGGATGCGTCATCAACAGCCATTTACGGTACACGTGGTGCAAACGGTGTAATTTTGGTAACCACCAAGCGTGGTAAAAAAGGTGGTAGTGTAAGTTATGATGCTTATGTAAGCGTAAGTAACATGGCTAAAGAACTACCCGTGTTAAACTCAGAACAATATTTAAATGTAGAGGATATTTCTTATAACAACATCAAGAAATATGACCCTACCGGATGGGCCGCAGGCAAGTATACTGATGATAACCCGGTAAAGATACGCACCGCGTTAATTGGTAAACTGTTTGACTCTAATCTGAAACCATTATATGATGTTGACTGGCAAAAAGCAACCACTCGCTCGGCTGTGAGCCAAAATCATAACGTTACATTTACCGGTGGTACCGATAACCTTAACTACGGCTTATTTTTAAACTATGCCGATGACGAAGGTATTATATTAAACAGCTACCAAAAACGGTATAATGTACGTTTAACTATTGATCACCAGGTAAAACCATGGTTAAAAGTAGGCGCTACCATCAATTACAATAACTCAGAACAGCGTACTGCCGATGATGGTACCGGAGGTAACAACATTCCGCGTATGTTAATTGAAATGGTGCCATTTATACCTATCAGGTACCCTGATGGCAGCTATGGAAAAAGAACCGATTATCCTAATTTAGAGGGTGGTGATAACCCGGTTGCACAGGCTAATGAGATTCATAACCTGTATCGTACACGTGTATTCAGTGGTAATGGTTACCTAAACCTGAACCTGGCCCCGGGACTGGAGTTCCGCAGTACACTGGGTGTTACTACATCGGCAAACTACAATCCTCACTATCAAACCGGGTTAGTTGGTGGCGCTACTGTTGATCAAAGTAACAGTTCGGCATCAATAAATGAATATAATGATACTTTCTGGCAGTGGGAAAATCACTTTACCTATAACAAAGTATTTAACAAGATCCACTCATTAAACGTGGTTTTAGGTACCGAACGTCAGAATTTTAATGAGCTGAGCGTTGGCGCTTCAACCTCGGGTTTATCTGATGATTATTTTCAATATAATAACCTCGCTACTGGCGCTGTGCCCGGAATCCCGACATCAAATTATTATGCCTGGCAGATACAATCTTTCTTTGGTCGTATCAATTATGGCTTTAAAGACAAGTATCTGTTAACATTAACAGGTCGTGAGGATGGTTCGTCTCGTTTTGGTACAGGTTCAAAATATGGTTTCTTTCCATCAGCTGCTTTGGCATGGCGTGTATCGCAGGAAGATTTCCTGAAGGATAATCAATCCATTTCCGATCTGAAGTTGAGGTTTAGCTATGGTTTAACAGGTAACTCAGAAATTGGCCAGTACAGATCACAAGCCAGTCTGATATCCGGAAGTACCGTAGTAGGCGGCACAGGTACAGTAATTAATACCGGCAGCCCCGGAAATAACAATTTGCAGTGGGAAAAAAATACTGAGTATAACTTTGGTGTTTCATTTGGTTTATTCAACAACAGGTTAACTGTTGACGCGGATGCCTATTACAAAAAAACAAAGGCTCTTTTGCTGAACGCGCCATTACCTGAAACCAGCGGTTATAACAGTGTATATGAAAACATTGGTAGCCTTGAAAATAAAGGTATTGAGTTAACCTTAAACACGGTTAACGTAAAAACTGATAATTTTAGCTGGAATACCACCTTTAACATATCGTTCCTTAAAAATAAAATCCTGCGTTTAGGTGAAGCTAATGATGATATTTTCTTAGCGCCAACCTTCCTGTCACAATTCAATTTATTGCGCGTGGGTGAGCCTGCCAGTGTGTTTTATGGTTATAAAGTGTTAGGTACCTGGGGTACAGCCGAAGCCGCCGAAGCCGCTAAATATGGTAAATTACCTGGCGACTTAAAAATTCAGGATACTAACGGCGATGGTAAGGTTACTGTTGCTGATAAACAGATATTGGGTAAATCAACACCATCAGGTTACGGAACATTTACCAATACCTTCCGTTACAAAAACATTGATTTGGGTATTGAGCTGCAGTTTAACTACGGTAACCAGATCATGAACTTAACCAGGCACTCCGGTCAGGACCGTACAGGACAGGCTAATAGCTACGCTACTGTGTTAAACGCGTGGACACCTACTAACCAGAATACCAGTATAGCCGAAGACAGGCCCGCTTATGTTTATTACCAAACAGAAATTTACTCCACTAAGGTTGAGAGCGGTAGCTTTATTCGTGGCCGTAACGTAACCTTAGGTTATACCTTCCCAACTTCGGTAACAAATAAAATTAAATTGAGTCGTTTAAGGATTTACGCGCAAGCACAAAACTTGTTCCTGATAACCAAATATACTGGTTATGATCCTGAAACATCAACCTATAATGCAGGTATGAGCAATGGGGTACAAACCAATAGCAACTTTACTCAGGGTATTCAATTTTATGATTATCCAAAACCAAGAACCTTTTTGCTTGGTGTAAATGCAAGTTTTTAATTAAATACCTAAATAAGTATATTATGAAATTTAATTTAAAAAAATACAGGACCGGATTATTGGCCCTGATCGTTATAGCAAGCATAACAAGCTGCAAAAAATATCTTGATGAACCCAACAAGAGTAATTTTACCCAGGAAAATTATTTTACAACCGCAAGTCAGGCACGTTCATTTGTAAATGGTATTTATGGCAATTACCTTAATAACCAAAATTATGGTGATTACCTTTTTATGAATGGCGATGCCTACGGCGAAGCCCCGTTTATAACACTGGAACTTTTTGCCGGTCATGCTACTTCATTAGGGCAAAGTGTTAACAACAATAACGTTATATTTCAACGTACCGACCCAACCAATCCTGGTTTTGAAACCATGTGGAAAGGCTGCTACACAGCTATTGCAGAGTGTAATATTGCACTAACCCGGATACCTGCCATTAACATGCCCGATGCCACAAAAAAAACATTATTGGGCGAGGTGTACTTTTTAAGGGCATTCTTTTACTATCATTTGGTTAGGTTATACGGAGATGTTCCTTTGATTACCACACCGGTAGATTTAAGCAGTCCGCTTTTGTATCCTACACGTACACCTAAAGACCAGGTTTATACTCAGGTAGTAAATGATCTGCTTGCAGCTGAACAATCAGGCCTTCCGGCTACTAACGGTATGTTGGCATCAATGGGTGCTGTACATACATTATTGTCAAGTGTGTATTTAACTATGGCTGGTTATCCGCTGCAAAAAACAGAAAATTATCAAAAAGCCGCGGATGAGGCTAAACAGGTTTTACCGCTATACACCCTGTTTACCGATTATGCTTATCTGCATGATAATGCACACAAAAACCAGGGCGAATTGATATTTCAGGCTCAGTATGACGTGAAGATTGCAACTAACTCTATAACACAGTTAACTGTTCCGTTTAACCTGCCTGTAGGTGCTTATGGTGATCACCTGGGTGCAATGATCCCGACCGATGCGTTTTTCAATAGCTACGAGGCTGGCGATAAGCGTACCGAGGAGAAGCAATTTTATTTCTCTAAATACCCGGCTTCAGACAATCCTGCCAATATTATCAACTTTGGCGAGCATTGCCTGTATAAGTATTTCCATGTGGAAAGTTCGGTATCTGGTACATCAAATAGCGGCAAATGCGATGAAAACTGGACCTTTTTACGTTTACCTGAGGCTATGTTAACCTATGCCGAGGCTTCAAACGAGGTAAGCGGCCCTACAGCGGATGCTTATGCTGCTGTAAATCAGATCAGGACGCGCGCCAATCTGAAACCACTAAGCGGCCTTACTAAAGATCAGTTCCGCATAGCTATCTGGAAAGAACGTTACCATGAGCTTGCTTTTGAGGATAAATCATATTTTGATATCCAGCGTACTCACCAGATCTATGATGTAAAGAATAATACATTTGGTCCGGCAACTTCAACTGCTAACGAGCAGGGAGTTACCATGAAAGATCAATATTATCTATGGCCTGTTCCGCAACGCGAAATAGCTACAAATAGTAAACTAACCCAAAATGCAGGTTGGTAAATAAATAATAGTGTAAACAAAAAGGCCAGCTGCATCAGCTGGCCTTTTTGTTTTAATGCCATTCCTCATGGTAAACAAATTTGGGCATTTGCCATTTGTAGCGGATAGACAGCAAACGCAGGGCAAGACCAATAGCACAGGCCAAAACAATAGCAATACCAGCACTTATGCCAATGTATTCAAAACCAAGGTAAGCCGCGCCGGTAACTATAGAGGCGCTGGCGTATATCTCTTTATGAAATAGCAGCGGGATATCATTACACAACACATCGCGCAATACGCCACCGGCACAACCCGTTATCATGCCGCTTAATAAAACTATGGTGGTTGGCAGGTTTATCTGTTGCGCTATCTGGCAGCCAATAATGGTAAATACAACCAACCCCAAAGCATCGAGGTATAAAAACAGCTTTTTTAGTTTGGTCATTACAGATGCTATGAAAGCAGCCAGTATAGCAGCCCCTGCGGTGATCAGTAAATACTCAGGGTGTTCAACCCAGCTCATGGGGTAATGGTTAAACAAAATATTGCGCACCGTACCGCCGCCCAAAGCGGTAACCCAGGCAATAATGCAAACCCCCACCCAATCCATATCCCGCCTGCCGGCCGATAAGGCGGCTGTCATGGCTTCGGCAATAATGGCTATGATATATAAAATATGCAGCATAATTTGTTAAACAGGGTGATAAGGAGCCTGTTTAACAAATATAATTATTTGGAATGTTAAATCTCAGACTTGTCTCCGGAGGTGGTTTCAGCGGCTTTGATCCAGTTTTTGCCCTCGTAAAAGCGGGTCACCAGCATGGCCGCAACGGTATCGCCTGTGGCATTTAAAAGGGTAGCCATAGGGTCAACCAGGGTGCCTATGATCATGGCTGGAGGGAGGGCTTCGGGCGGGAAACCATAGGCCGAGATGAACAGCAGTTCGCCTATATAACCGCCATTAGGTATACCGCCTTCAACCAGGCTCACCAAAACGGTCATGGCCAGGGCAATGGCAATGGTATCGGCGCTGTTAAAGCTTTTGCCAAACAGGGCAAACACTACCACCATTTTTACAATAGACGAGATACTGGAGCCATCCTTGTGCAGCGTACCCCCAAGCGGGATGGTAACATTGGCAATCATATCCGGGATGCCCATTTTTTTGGCGGCATCAAGGTTTGCAGGTATGGTGGCAATACTGCTGCATGTACCCACAGCCGTTGCCGATGGTATGATATTGTTTTTCCAGTATCTTTTTATACCGGTTACGCCGCCGGCTATAAAAGCGTACAGGCTAAATATCACCACAAAATAAAACGCGCCCAGGCCGTAATACAACGCCATGGAACGGGCATATCCCCCAAATAATTGCGGACCGAACACACCTACCTGGTAAGCAAAATAAGCCCCCAAACCAATTGGCCCCAGCTTCATGATGAGGATGAATATATTTTTAAATACCTCGTTCCCGCTGTGTAAAAAACGAGCAAAGGGAGCCCCTTTTTCCCCTGACCTTAAGGTAGCAAAACCTATTAATATCGAAAAAATGATGGCGGCAAGCATGCTTTTTCGCGAAAGTAGCTCGTAAAACTCGCCGGTAGTAAATAATTGAGTAAGCTGGTCGCCAAATGGTTTTTTAACAATTGCCTCAGTTATGGGGCTGGCAACCAGGTGCTGGTGTATAGGGAATATCCATGCGGCTATTATAGTTAAAATGGCAGCAATAAGTACCGTTGATAAAAATACGATAGAAGTAACACCTAACAAACGGCCAAGTCTTTTAGAACTGTCGAGCCCGGCTATGGCCGATGATATGGCAAAGAAAACTAAAGGAACCACGGCAGTGAATAACAGGTTCAGGAAAATATCGCCTATGGGTTTTATCAGTGCTACCTTATCACCTAAAAACAGTCCGGCTATACTGCCTGCTATAATACCCATCATGAGCAATATAATGCCCTTATAGTTTTTAAACCAGCTATTCATGTGGCTAATATAGCTGTTTATACGGCAAATTTTCTTCAGCTTATAGCCACATTTAAGTTATACTAACGGATTTACGATGGCAGAATGTAATTACTTAAAACTGTGTTTTAAGGCGTTAACCAGCCTTGCTCAATAAATGAATATTTTATTTGTAATTAATCTAAATAAAAATAACTTTGCGCCGTTTAGACCAGTACAGGTTTAAACATACGTAGCAGATAACATTGATCCTAATTCAACTCAATCCCCAACACAATGACGCGTTTTATACGAATAAAATTACCCACCGTTCTTTTTAAAAACATTAATGCAAAACTCTTTTTATCAAAACTGCCGAATGCGCTGTTTATAGCTTGTTTTTTAGCGCTGGTTTTAAATGTTGATACCGCGTTGGCGCAAAAATCAGCTTCAGGTATGGTTAAAGGAACAATAAAAACATCTGATGGCGTAGCCGCCGAATATGTGAACGTACTTATTAAAGAAACTAACCAGGTTGCCATCACTAATAAAAACGGCAACTTTACTCTAAGAAATGTAAAACCCGGAAATTATACTATGCTGGCAAGCTTTGTTGGCCTTAATACACAAAGTCAGCAAGTAACAGTTACTGAAGATAACATAACAGTTGCCGATTTTACGCTCACAGAAAATAAACAAAGGCTGAATGAGATCCATATAAATGGGCGCAAATCAAATAAGTTTTTACGGAAAGAAACAGATGATATTGCCAAACTTCCGCTTAAAAACCTGGAGAACCCGCAGGTATACAGTGTGGTAACCAACGAATTAATGAAGGAACAGGTAGTAACCAATTATGTAGATGCCTTTAAAAATATACCAGGTGCCGGTGTTCCGCTTATTTATAACAACGGCCGTACATCTTTATTATCAAGAGGGTTTACAACCGAGAATTTAGTTAGAAATGGAATTTCGGGGTTTGACTATAACAGTGTTGATCCTGCAAATATCGAAAAGGTAGAAGCTATAAAAGGCCCGTCGGGAACGCTCTTTAACAGCAGTATGGTATCTTTTGGCGGGGTGTTTAACCGGGTAACAAAAAAGCCGCTTGATACAGCTAAAACCGAAATTGGTTATCAGGGTGGCGGGTTTGATCTTAACCGTATCACTGCCGATGTTAATACCCCGTTAAATAAAGATAAAACGGCATTGTTTCGCATCAATACGGTCCTGCATAGCGAACACAGCTTTCAGGATGAAGGTTTTACCCGCAGTATTTTTGTAGCTCCCAGCTTTACCTATCATGTAAATGACAGGTTATCTGTTCAGTTAGATGCTGAAATAAGTACCTATAATGCTACATCAGCTTACCGCCTGGCACCTTATGCCAAAGGCAAGGTATTCAATATAAAAGATCTGGCTATTGACTATAACAGGTCATTTGCAGGTAACAGCGTTGACTATACCAGTAAACAGTTTGATGTTTTTGGACAGGTTAATTATAAAATATCAGACCATTGGAAATCACAAACCGCATTTGCCAGAACATATTCAAACACCAAAGGTATGGTTACGCAATTAACCATTGTAAGCGATACCGGTATAAGGCAATCACTTCAAAAACAGGATTTTCCATATTATGGAACCAACATTCAGCAAAACTTTATTGGCGATTTTAAATTAGGCAGCATACGTAACCGCCTGGTTGTTGGTTTGGAGTATTACAACCAAAAAAGTAACCGCGATTTTACCACTGTAAATATGCCTGTGCTTAATTACACCAAACCGGGTGCTGCCTATGATAATTTTAACGCCGATAAGGTATCGGCTTTAGCTGCAAGCTCACCTTATACTTATACACAAACCAACTTAAGCTCATACGCGGTATATGCTTCGGATGTGATTAATTTTACTGATCAGCTGAGCGCTATGCTAAGTTTACGTGCCGACAGGTTTGATAATAAGGGCTCATATACCCCCAGCACCGGTACCAGAACGGGTAACTATAAACAAACAGCGCTTGCACCAAAATTTGGATTGGTTTACCAGGTGATAGAAAATCAGATATCGTTGTTTGGTAACTACATGAATGGTTTTAGTAATGTATCAGGTACAGATTTTAATAACAATACTTTTAAACCACAATATGCTAATCAATGGGAAACAGGGGTGAAGTTTGACCTTTGGGATCATAAGATCAGTTCAACCGTTAGTTATTATGATATCTCTGTAACCAACACAACCCGGCAGGATCCTGATCATCCGGCATTCAATATTCAGGATGGTACTCAATTAAGTAAAGGTGTTGAAGCAGAAGTAATAGCTAATCCCTTTACCGGCTTTAATATTATAGCAGGTTATGCTTATAATAATAGTAAATATACCAAAGCCGATGCCTCTGTGCAGGGTTTGCGCCCAGCCGCCGCCGGACCAGATAAGCTGGCCAACCTGTGGGTAAGCTACCGGATTCCTGAAGGCAAAGTTCAAGGATTAGGATTTGGCGTAGGCGGTAATTACGGAAGCGCGTCATATCAAACCAATACAACCACTTTTAAATTTGTGATACCATCATATACCGTGATTGATGCCACTGCCTTTTATGACCAGCCATCATACCGTATAGGTGTAAAATTGGACAACCTGACCAATGAAAAGTACTGGTCGTTCCGTTTAGCTCCACAAAATCCTACACGCTGCACATTGAGCTTAAACCTGAAGTTTTAAGCCCCAAACAAACAATTGGCCTGCTAACTTCCCGTGTTATATATACGCGGGCGGTTAGCAGGCTTTTTTATTTCTTAAGCCTACATTCGTGCGGTTATTATACCTTGCAGAACAATTGATATATTAGCGGTCAATTATAATAGCAGATGCAGATTCAACAAGCCAGGGAATTTATTCTGGATAAGTTAAATAAGGAACTTCCTGAACATTTTTATTATCACAACGCCAACCATGCCATAGATGTATATACTACATCAAGGCTAATTGCGGAAAGCGAAGGGATAAATGGGCATGAAACACAACTACTACTTACAGCGGCCCTGTTTCATGATTCGGGCTTTTTATATGGTGGAAAAATAGATCATGAATTACGATCATGTGAAATTGCCCGCTTATATTTGCCTGGCTTTGGATATGCATCGGCAGATATTGAGCAGATATGTGATATTATTATGGCTACTAAATTGCCGCAAAGTCCGCATGATCACTTAGGCGAAATTATTTGTGATGCTGATTTGGATTATTTGGGACGGAATGATTTTTTTGTACTCAGTAAAAAGCTATTTTCGGAACTTGTAATAACCGATGGTTTAAAAACAGAACAGGAGTGGGATGAACAGCAGATCGCTTTCTTTGAAAATCATCATTACTTTACCAAAACAGCCATTGAATTGCGCGGAACTGTAAAACAACAACATTTAAAAGAGATCATTAAAAAAACATTTTAAAAGTATAATTCATGACAAAAGCGGAGCACAGTTTACCCGAAATAATAAAGGATGTAGTAACTGTAATAGCCGGGATATTATTTTGCGGTTTTGCACTCAAAGGGTTTTTGGTGCCTAACAAGTTTTTTGATGGCGGCGTTACCGGTATCTCGCTGCTTATTCATGAGCTGTACCATATTAATATTGCTTTTGTTATCATCGCAGCCAATATTCCCTTTGTAATTTTAGGCGCTTACCAGGTTAACCGCGTATTTGCCTTAAAAACCTTTGTGTGTGTTATAGCGCTTGGCATTTGCCTGCTGTATGTACCATACCCGGTTATCACGTCCGACAAATTATTGGTTTCTATATTCGGCGGGGTGTTTATGGGGCTGGGTGTCGGGCTTTCCATTCGTGGGGGCTGTGCGCTTGATGGTATCGAGATCCTGGCGCTTTATACCTTAAAACGCAGTAGTTTTACCATCAGCGAGATCATTTTAGGTATCAATATCATCATTTTCTTAATAGCAGCCTTTGAACTTGGGCTGCCTACGGCACTATATTCTATTTTAACTTATTATACCGCCTCACGCACCATCAGCTTTGTAATTGATGGTTTGGAGGAGTATACCGCTGTAAACATAATATCCGGTAAAAGCGAGATCATCAAGGAAAAACTGGTGATGGAGCTTGGTCGTGGCATTACCGTGTACAAAGGTGAGCGTGGTTTTCTGAAAGAAAGCTTTGATGTAAGTCAACCCGTTGATATTATCTTTACGGTGATTACACGCCTTGAAGTACGCAGGCTAAAAAACCTTGTCCATAATATCGACCCCAAAGCATTTGTA
Source organism: Mucilaginibacter sp. P4_E8 (assembly GCF_056401495.1). NCBI lineage: Bacteria > Pseudomonadati > Bacteroidota > Sphingobacteriia > Sphingobacteriales > Sphingobacteriaceae > Mucilaginibacter > Mucilaginibacter sp. P4_E8. The sequence continues at coordinate 14,461 of NZ_JBFUJG010000027.1, read as the reverse complement.
TTTACCAACAGCATCAAAGAAGCCGCAGGCGGCGTGCTTAAAAAACGGGTGAGGGAACATTAATTAAGTCTTAAGTTCAAAGTCTTAAGTCGAAAGTCTTTAGCCTTAAGTCCCTTTATACTGGAAACTTTTGACTTAAGACTTTGAACTTAAGACTTAAGAAACCACCTCATAGATCTCCACCGGTTTGGCTTTGTTCTTGAGGCTTACTTCGCCAATTTTATTAAAGGCAAATGATTCCTTTGCTTTTTCATAAACCTCCTGGGTAACAATGATCTGACTGGCCTGCGCAACTGATTGCAGGCGCTGTGCCAGGTTAACCGCATCGCCTATTACGGTATAATCCAAACGTCTTAAAGAGGCCGAACCGATATTGCCCGAGATCATTTCGCCAGAGTTGATGCCTATAGACACCTCCGGTTTAAATGTTTTTTCACCATAAACTATCGCTTCAGCAGCGTGCATTTTTTCTTTTACCGCCAGCGCCGCATCAATAGCGCGGTCAAGGTGATACTCTCCCCTGAAAACCGCCATCACGGCATCGCCCATAAATTTATCAATATGTCCGTTTTGGGCTATGATCTCCTGTACCATCATATCAAAAAGCCTATTGATCAAACCAACAACAGTATTGGCCGGGATATGCTCTGATATGGCTGTAAAGCCGCATATATCAACAAACAGCACGGTAGCGTCAATCGTTTCGTTAGAGAGCAGGCTGGTTTCAAACTCCTGGTGAGTCATAAAGTTTAAAACGTTTTCATCAACATACATGCGCAGTATGTTGTTCTCCTTAATGGCCTGTAAAGTTTTCTTAAGCTCTATAACGTGTAAAAGCGTTTTTTCGATAGTAAGATCAAGGTCATCGAAATTAACAGGCTTGCATACAAAATCAAATGCGCCCCGGTTCATGGCCATACGGATGTTGTCCATATCTCCATAGGCCGATACCATGACCGCCTTTAATATCGGGTTAGCTTCGGGTAGTTTAGTAAGCAGGGTAAGCCCATCCATTTCGGGCATGTTGATGTCACTTAAAACCACATCAATATCAGGTTCCTCTGCAAGCTTTTTTAATGCTTCAAAACCATTTTGGGCAAATACAAAATCAAATACTTTTTCACGAATTTTTTTCCTGAACTTTTGTTTAATCAGCAATTCCAGATCCGATTCATCATCAACCACCAGTATCTTGGCCATTATTGTTCTATATGTTTTAGTTTTTCTTTTAAATTATGAAAATCAAGCGGCTTGGTTAAAAAATCATTTGCGCCCAGTTCCATTGATTGCTTATAATTTTCAGCGTCGCCATAAGCGGTAATCATCATTACAACCGGCGGTGGTTTTTCATATGTGCTCCTGATATTTTTAAGCAGCTCCAGTCCGCTCATGCCAGGCATATTTATATCCGATAAAATAAGTATCACTTCCGAATGGTTTTTTTCCAGGTACGTCATCGCTTCTTCGCCCGATAATGCAAAGGTAAATGCCATTTCACCGTTTTTTATCTCTTTTCTGAAGCGTTGTGTAAACAAAGGCTGTACATCTTCCTCATCGTCAACAACAAGTATTTTCATTTAATATAATTTGTTTTTTAAGGTGATGAAACTATTATGAGTTTATATTCATTTTATAACTCATTATGGTTTCATATTTTTAATATAACTCCAAAGTTAAGTTTTGTATTCGTTTTTCTATTAATTACCGGTAGTAGGGATGGTAATAATAAACCTTGCATATTCGCCCTCGGCTGTTTCTACTTTCAACTCACCATTATGGGCCTTGGTAATAATATCATAACTCATGGATAAGCCCAAACCAGTTCCCTGCCCGGTAGGCTTGGTGGTAAAAAATGGCTGGTAAATTTTGTCAAGTACCTTTTGCGGAATGCCCATTCCGTTGTCGCTTACTGTAATTTCAACAGCATTGCTGCCTGATGCAAGCTTTACCAGTTTGGTAGTTACGCTTACTGTTGGCTCATAACTGTCGCCAAGTAGTTTTTTCTTTTCGGCAACAGAGTAAAATGAGTTATTATATAAATTCAGCAATACCCTGCCCAGGTCTTGCGCCATAGCGTCAATATCACCAATGTTTGCATCAAAGCTGGTTTTCATTCCCGCATTAAATGATTTGTCTTTAGCCCGCAATCCGTGGTAACTTAAACGTAAATATTCATCGGCAAGGGCATTAATATCTGTAGGCTCTTTTTTACTGGTGGTAGCCCTGGAGTGCTGCAACATCCCTTTTACAATGGCATCGGCACGTTTACCATGCTGGTTTATTTTAGCCAGGTTCTGGGTAATGTCATTCATGATCTCATCGGCCTCTTCCTTGCTATCATCAGGCAGATCTTTGAATACACCATGCTTTAGTTCATCCAACAGTTCAATACTTACCTCGCTAAAGTTGTTTACAAAGTTTAATGGGTTTTGAATTTCGTGCGCTATGCCCGCGGTAAGCTCACCCAGCGAGGCCATTTTTTCCTGTTGTACCAATTGGGCCTGTGTGCTTTTAAGCTCGGCCAGGGCCAGCTGCAGTTCTTCTTTCTGGTGGGTTAGTTCGGCAGTGCGTTGTCTAACTTCGCTCTCCAGGTTAACCTTCATGGCGGCCATCATGCGGTTTTGCTCTTCTTCATCGCGCCGCTTTTTACGTTCCAATTCAAGAGCTTTGCTTTGCCTGCGATTAATAAACCACATGGCGCAAAACCACAAAATACCAAACGCTTTGGCACTTTCAAAAAACTCATTATAATCGTTATAAAAATTAAGGAAAAGTTTTTCAATTAAAACGGCTATAAGCGATATAACAACGTATGGGAGTACCGATGTTACCAGCGGGCGGTTGGTTTTAAATTCGTCAAAAGTAAAGGGTACAGCTAATAAAAGGAATGTAAAAAGATGGCTGAATAAGGCAAACAGCAAATTGTCCTTGGATACAAACATCAGGCACAAAAAAGCTATGGATGCCCAAAATGCATATTGCACATACTGGTTCCATTGACTATTATTTATATCCTGTGTTTTTAAGGTTCTGCGGTATTGGGTAACCAAAAAAAACGCGATAAAAGGTTCTAAAGTCATAAAAAGTAATTAACACCAGGTTATGGGTGTTCAAGTTAAAAGTTAACAATTTAAAACTAATATTTTAATTGTAATAATTTCATTTTATTAAATACCTTATCACATCACCAGGCTATGTTTTTTGTAAGCACTGGGCGTTTGCCCGGTTATATTTTTAAATATCCGCGAAAAGTACGATAGGTTCTCAAAACCTGTTTCGGCAGCTATTTCATAAAAGGGCATATCGGTAGTAGTTAACAATAATTGGGCACGTTCAATCCTTTTTGATTGTACGTAGGTTAACGGGCGTTCGCCGGTGTTTTCATAAAATAGCCTCGAAAAATAATCAGGATTGTGATTTGCCCGCTTCGCCAAATCGGCTACGGTAATCGTTGTCTGTAAATTGGTTTGTATATAATTTATGGCATCAGATACTTTGGAGTGTATAATGCTGTTATCCTTCATTAAAAAAAGTTCGGGAATCAAAAACCTCGAGAGTAGTTGCAATAATATCCCGTTTGTTTCTACATAGGCAGAAACGTGCATAAATTGGTTCAGTTCGCCAAAGTTTTTTAATATCGGCCGTTTTTCATACACGTTGGGGTTATATGAAATTTTTTGCAGGCCCCTGTCTGGGTTTAAATGTAATATCCGCTTAAAGCAGGTAATGTCCTCCTCGGTAGCTTTTATTTTAAATATTTTCCTGTTTGATGAAAAAAGGGATGAACCATCTGCCGACTCTTCTGAAAAGGATATATAATACTGGCTTAAATAACTATCGCAATAATAATTACAGGTTGTAAAACTGGGTACTAAGTATAAATAACCCTCTTCCAGTCTGAATACTTCTGTAGTGTTATATAACTTCCCCTCGCCGCCATCAATAAAATAAAGGCGATAAAAAGTACTGGTTACGTTCTTGTAGTTCCAGTTTTTGTTCAATTTAACATGATCCGTATTCAGTAAGCCGAATGTAGATCTTAAAATACTCCTGTTCATAATAATATGGCATTTGCAATTTAGATAAAATAGGGGATATATTTTAATAAAAAGTCGGATTTGTGCAAACTTAAGTTGTGTTTGTGAAATTTTTACTCACATGCTCCCCGTAGATTTATAAATTATAAACCGGATAAATTTTACTTCATGCGAAGGCTTCTTTTTATACTGCTTGGCGCCCTGGTGGTGCTCATAACTGGTATATATTTTTATTCATCAGCTGTTGATCTGCCACCCGATGTAAAGGAGGCTTATAACGCTTTGCCCAATTCGCTGGATTATAATATAGATGTAAAGCCTATTCTTTCGGATAAATGCTTTGCATGTCATGGTCCCGATAAAGCAAAACAAAAAGCCGGTTTGAGGCTGGATATAGCCAAATTTGCTTATGCCGACCTGCCCGAAGATAAAGGCAAAGTAGCCATTGATCCCGGAAACCTGGAAGGAAGTGAGTTTTTTCACCGGATCCTGTCAAATGATCCTAAATATATGATGCCTTCGCCCGAATCACATCATACCCTAACCGCTACTGAAAAAGCTATCCTGATAAAATGGATCAAGGATGGTGCAAAATATAAACCGCACTGGGCCTTTGTGAAACCCGTAAAACCAGATGTGCCCGAGGTGGATAATAAAGACTGGACAGCCAATAACCCGATAGACAATTTTGTACTAGCTAAACTGGAGCAAAAAAAGTTACAACCATCTAAACAGGCTGATAAGGAATTACTGCTGCGCCGGGTTTCGTTAGATTTAACTGGTTTGCCGCCAACTTTAAAAGAGATCGATGATTTTTTAAAGGATAATTCGTCCAACGCTTATGAGAAACAAGTTGACCGCCTGCTTAATTCGCCCCATTATGGCGAAAAAATGGCTGTTGATTGGCTGGATGTGGCCCGCTATGCCGATTCACATGGCTACACAGTTGACAGATTGAGGGATATGTCGCCATACCGCGATTGGGTGATCAAGGCGTTTAATACCAATTTTTCTTATGATAAATTTATCCAATGGCAACTGGCCGGCGACCTGATGCCGCACCCAACCCGTGATATGATCATCGCGACCGCTTTCAACCGCAACCATCAGCAAAATATGGAAGGCGGTATAGTGGAGGAGGAGTTTCAGACCGAATATGTAATTGACCGCACCAATACTTTTGGTACAGCTGTACTGGGCATGTCAGTTGGTTGTGCCAAATGCCACGATCATAAGTTTGATCCTATTTCACAAAAAAACTACTACCAGCTATTCAGCTTTTTTAATAATGTAAAAGAAGCAGGTCAAATATCATGGGACGATGCCCTGCCGACACCTACACTGATGCTGCCCACCAAGCAAAAGGAGAAAATACTACAGTTTATAAACAACAATATAACACAGGAGCAGCACAACATCGCCCTTACCCAAAGTAAGGCTGCGGCAGGTTTTGAAAAATGGCTGAATGCCGGTGACTACAAAAAACTGGCTGTCGATAAAATACCTGCTAATGGCTTACAGGCCTATTACACTTTTGATAAAGGCAGTTTGGTCAGTAACGTAAGCAGTAAAGATATTGGCGCCATGAAGCGCGAAACCGGATTACCAGGCGACGGGCCGGTATTTGAAAACAAGGGCAGTGGTAAAGCCATAGTACTCAATGGCGATGCCTGGCTCGACCTGAACAAAGTAGGCATTTTCCGTAAATCGGAGCCTTTTAGCGTTGGTATATGGGTTAATATCCCCAGGCAACTTACCGAAGGTGTTATTTTTCATAAAAGCAACGCCGAGCGTTTGTATAATTTCAGGGGATATCACCTGTATCTTAAAAATAACAAGCTGGAATTGAACATGGCGCACACCGGGCCGTCAAATGCCATTACCAAGGTTAGTATTGACGATGTTCCGAGAGATAAATGGATCCAGCTTACAGCAACTTATGATGGGTCATCAAAAGCGACGGGTTTCAAATTGTATATGAATGGGGCCGAAATGAAGATGGAAACCACCATGGATCAGCTCACTAAAGATATCCTATTCATTGGCGGTGGCGCACAGCCCGGTCTGCAAATTGGCGGCTGGTGGCGCGGGCGTGGTTTTAAGGATGGCAAAGCTGATGATATTGCCGTTTACAACCGAGCCTTAACACCTTTTGAAGTTAAAACCCTGGCACAAAAAGCAAACTGGGCAGCCATTGCCGGTAAAGACAAAGCTGCCTTATCTGTTGAGGAAGTTAATACGTTAAAAGGCTATTACTTAGCCGCCGTTGACCCGGATATGAAGGCAGAAGAACAAAAATTAAAGGCCCTGCGTACCACATTATCTGATTCAACCGAAAATATTGATGAGTTGATGGTGATGCAGGAAATGCCCAAGCCTAAAAAGTCATTCCTGTTAAAAAGAGGTAATTACGATATGCCGGGCGAGCAGGTTTTCCCTAACACACCAGAAGCCATATTGCCATATCCTAAAAACCTGCCTAAAAACAGGTATGGATTAGCGCAATGGGTAACCAATCCCAACAACCCACTGGCGGCAAGAGTAGCTGTGAACCGTTTTTGGCAAAACTTTTTTGGAGTAGGATTAGTGAAAACTGCCGAGGACTTTGGCAACCAGGGCGAAATGCCAAGTCACCCGGAATTGTTGGACTGGCTGGCTGTACAATTCGTGGAATCGGGCTGGGATGTTAAGGCATTGAATAAACTGATCGTAATGTCGGCAACCTATCGTCAGGATTCCCGCGCCAGTAAAGAGGCCTTTGAAAAAGATGCAGAAAATCGTTTTCTTTCACACGGTCCCTCATATCGTATGACTGCCGAAATGATACGGGACAACGCCTTATTTGCCAGCGGGTTGTTAAATACCCAGATAGGCGGAAAAAGTGTTAAACCCTATCAGCCAGAAGGACTCTGGGAAATAAACAACACTACTTACACGCCCGATACTGGCAAGGCAGTTTATCGCCGCAGTTTATACGTGGTGATCAAAAGATCGGTGCCTAACCCAACGCTGTCAACATTTGATGCACCTTCTCGAAGTTATTGCATTATGCGCAGACAGCCAACCAATACGCCATTGCAGGCATTGGTAACGCTTAATGACCCCACATTTGTGGAGGCATCCAAAGTAATGGGCGAGCAGATAAGCAGGTCAAATGATAGTCGTATGGCTATAAAGAACGCCTATCGCAAACTTACTGGTCGTACACCCTTACCCAAAGAGGTCGACCTGTTGCTCACGCTTCAACAAATAGAGCTTAAAAAATTCAAACAACATCCTGAAAAAGAAAACGGCTGGTTAAATACCGGTCAATATAAAGTGGATAAAAAAATGGATAGCGCGCTGATAGCCGCCAATACGGTTATTGCCAGCGCTATATTAAATTCTGATGCATCATTAACCAAAAGATAGAACGGCATGTCGAATTTTCATCATGATGAAGAGTTCAGGTTGCATACACCTGAATTTAGCGAACTCAATAAAAAGCTTGACCGGCGCGATTTTTTAACCAAAACCTCGCTTGGTCTGGGTGCATTGGCCGTAGGGTCACTGTTTGGTAATAGTCTGTTCGGTAGTTCACCTAAAGCTGTCATGAGCGCTGCACAAGGCGATCTGGAAGCCGATATTCTGCGGGCTTTACCGCATTTCGCGCCAAAAGCCAAAAGGGTAGTGTACCTGTTTCAAAGCGGCGGGCCATCGCAGTTTGAGCTGTTTGATTATAAACCCAAGCTAACTTCCATGTTGGGCCAAAACCTGCCCGATTCGGTACGCAAGGGGCAACGCCTTACCGGGATGAGCGCCAACCAAAGCGTGTTGCCAATGGTGCCATCATACTATAAATTTAACCAGTATGGCGAAAGCCAAACCTGGATGAGCGAACTAATGCCGCATACCGCGCAGGTGGTTGATGATCTTTGTATCATCAAATCCATGCATTCAGAGGCTATTAACCATGACCCGGCTATTACATTTTTCCAGACGGGTAACCAGCTTCCCGGCAGGCCATCCATAGGTTCGTGGATCAGCTACGGTTTAGGGTCTGACAATAATAACCTGCCTACCTTTATTGTGCTGGTTTCCAAAAACGGGCAAAAAGACCAACCGCTGTATGCCAGGTTATGGGGTAACGGCTTCCTGCCATCCAAACATCAGGGGGTACAGTTCAGGGCCGGTAAAGATCCTGTGCTGTATTTGAATAACCCCGATGGTTATGATGGTAAGGACAGGAAAGAGATGCTGGAATACTTGTCGAAATTAAACCGGCTGCAAAACCAGGCCTATGGCGATCCTGAAGTAGAAGCAAGGATCTCGCAGTATGAAATGGCCTACAGGATGCAAACATCGGTACCCGAAGTAATGAGCACCGCCGATGAACCTAACGAGGTGTTTGAAATGTACGGGCCTGATAGTCGCGATTCAGGCACTTATGCTGCCAATTGCTTACTGGCCCGTAAACTGCTTGAAAAAGACGTGAAGTTTGTACAGCTATATCATCAGGGCTGGGATCAGCATACTAATTTACCATCGGCCATTGCCACCCAATGCAAAGCTACTGACCAGGCTACGGCTGCCCTGATCAAAGATTTGAAAAGACGCGGCTTGTTGGAAGATACATTGGTGATATGGGGCGGTGAATTTGGCCGTACCGTGTATTCGCAGGGAAAACTTACCGCGAATGATTACGGGCGCGATCATCATCCCCGCTGTTTTACCATGTGGATGGCGGGTGCGGGAGTAAAGCCCGGCATATCATATGGCGAAACCGACGATTTTAGTTATAACATTACCAAAGACCCGGTACATGTGCATGATTTTCAGGCCACGCTGATGCACCTGATGGGGATTGACCATGAAAGGCTTACCTATAAATTTCAGGGCAGGCGCTTCAGACTCACCGATGTGGAGGGAAAAGTTGTAAGAAATATATTAACTTAGGTAGGAGAGGCAAGCTATGAGAGTCAGGAATCAAGACGCCATGCAATTAAAATATATTTATTTTTCTTATCTCTTGATTCTTAACTCCTGATTCTTTTTCTTTATGTACAAACAATTGAACAATTAAAAACCATGGAGAATTCGAGAAGAAATTTTTTAAAAAACTCTGCAATCGCATCGGCCTTAGTGGCTACCACACCTGTAAACAGTTTTGCAATATTACATAAGGATATGAAGCCAGATGATCAAACTATAGGCCACGGCGGCTTTACTTACAAGGCCGACAAGAACTGGGCAAAAATCAGCGTAAATAACACACCGTTGGCCAACTGCCACGAAATGGTACAGGACAGTAAAGGCCGCCTCATTATGCTGGGCGACCATACGCACAATAATGTTCTGATCTTTGATAAATCGGGCAAATTGCTTGATTACTGGGGTACAGCTTTACCGGGTGGACACGGTTTAAGTATCAGCAAAGAGGGCGGCGAAGACTTTTTATTGCTTACCGATTGCGGCTGGGCCCTGGACAGAACAGGTAATAGCTACGGCCAGTCGGGCCAGGTATTAAAAACCACGTTGGATGGAAAATTGATATTCGCCATTGGCCACCCGCGCACCATTGGTGTTTACAAAGATGATGAACCATTTAAACCAACCGAAACCGCGGTAGCTCCTAACGGAGATATTTATGTGGCTGATGGTTATGGCTCTGATTATATTATCCAGTACGATAGCAAGGGGCAGTATATCCGTCATTTTGGCGGACACCATAATACCAATAAAGACCATAATTTGGTTAACGCGCATGGTGTATCTGTTGATACCCGCGATAAAAATAACCCTACGCTGATCTGTACTTCGCGCGAGGAAAATTGCTTTAAGGTATTTACGCTGGATGGTAAATTTATTAAGCGTATTGATATGCCGGGCATGTATGTATGCCGTGCAGTAATTAACGAACAAAATATTTACGCCGGTGTATGCTGGTCAAAAGATGCGGCCGGGAAACGCTTTGATTATTCGGGTTTTGTAACCGTACTTGATGCTAATAACAAGGTGATATCAAATCCCGGAGGGGCCGCGCCTGTTTATAAAAATGGTGTTTTACAGCAAACATTACAGGCTGTTAATCCTGTTTTTCAGCACGGTCATGATGTTTGTGTTGACGAGGACAAAAATGTGTATGTATGCCAGTGGAATGCTTACCATACGGCCCCGGTAAAGTTAACGCGTGTATGATATTAGGGAATATAACTGAATTTTCGGGCCACCTGCACCCGCTTATTGTCCATTTACCAATAGGGTTTATTTTGCTGGCTGCTGTTTTTAATATTTTATCTTATTTAAAAAAGTATGAAAATTTAAAGCCCGCCGTATCTATAACCCTTTTGATAGGCTTTATATCGGCGGTTTTGGCCTGCATTTTTGGTTATATCCTTTCCTTATCCGGCGATTATGATCCGATTACTTTAAGCCATCACAAATTTTCGGGGATCCTACTTGCCGCTATTTCTGGTTTCTTGTATTTTATCTCCACAGATAAGGTAAACAGGGAGGTGCGGATCCCCGTGAAATTGTTTTCGGTATTGCTAATAGGCTTAATTGTACTGATGAGTTACAGCGGGCACCAGGGCGCAAGCCTTACCCACGGTAATGATTACCTCACCATGCACACACTGATGCAGGAAGTACGTGATAAGCCCGCAAGCGTTCAAAGTGCTATGATCTATGAGGACGTGGTGGGGCCTATCCTCCAGAAAAAATGTTCACAATGTCATCAGGGTGGAAAGCAAAAAGGACGTTTTTCGGTCGAAAGTTTGCAAACTTTGTTAAAGGGCGGTAAAACCGGTCCTGCCATAGTAGCAGGCAAGCTTAATGAAAGCGAACTGTACAAACGGGTCACTCTTGACCCGGAGCATAAAGATTTTATGCCTGCCGATGGTAAACCGCCATTGACAAAAACCGAAGTACAGATCATCAAATGGTGGATAGGGCAGGCCAACGCTGTTGAGGGCAAAACTATAGCCCAGCTTAAAAATACCGATGCTATTAAACCTAAGATCGGGGCATATTTAGGTTTTAATAAAGATGCCGCAGATGAAGGCGAGGGTGATGAAAAAGGCTTTATACAGGCTATTAACCCGGATATCCCGGTGCAGGCTGATACCATGCTGATTACCCATCTGCGGGCAAAAGGGTTAATGGTAAGGCTGATGCTCAAAAAACCACTCATGCTTGATATTACACTCCCCGCCAATTCAGGAATAAAAATAGCCGACATTAAAGGCGACCTAATGCCGCTGGCTAAAAACATCATCTGGCTTAATTTATCCGGCAATAACTTTACAGATAATGACCTTGCTATACTGCGGTCGTTTACTAACCTTGAGAAACTGCGGATTGAGAAAAACCCGGTGACTGATGGGGTAAGCAACGACCTTATTTCCTTAAAACACTTGGAAGCTGTTAATTTAAACGAGACCAAAATTACCGACCTAACTGTGGCCAATTTGAAAAAGAACCCCGGTATTAAAAGGATCTATACCTGGGGTACGGCTGTTAAGCAGGCCAACTAATTCATCTGCTATTGTAAAAATTTAGTGCATATAATGGGGCATAGCCTCATAAAGTAAATCTAAGTTATAAATTTGCTATTGCTCATTTATAGTCCATCAACATCGTAATTTAATCTATGTTTATCAGCCTGGTTCCGGTATATTTTTACCTGCCAGTTAATTGTTAAACCCAAAATTCGTTTTTGATCGATCACCAAAGAAAACCTTAGTAAATAAATCATGCTCAGAAATAATAATATACTTAAGGGTATTTGTATCTGCATAAGCCTGTCTGTATCCGCCAACATCAGTGTGTTCGCACAGCAAAAGCAATTGGCCGATTATGTAAATCCTTTTATTGGGGCCAGTACCAATATGCAATCGGCAGGTAATCCGGCTGGTCTTGGTAAAACTTTCCCAGGCGCTACTGTGCCGTTTGGCATGGTGCAGGTTAGTCCAAATACTATAACCGGTGGCGACAATGGTTCGGGATATAGTTATGAGCATAAAACTATTGAAGGCTTTGCCCTAACCCAAATGAGCGGTGTGGGCTGGTACGGCGACCTTGGAAATTTTTTGGTGATGCCTACCATGGGCACATTACAAACCAGTGCAGGTAAGGAAGGACGGCATGAAGGCTACCGTTCTTATTACGATAAGAAAAGCGAAAAAGCCTCGGCGGGTTATTATGCGGTTACGCTTACTGATCATCAAATTAAAGCCGAACTTACCGCTACGCCTCATTGCGGTATCATGCGGTTCACGTTCCCTAAAAACACTGGTTCCCGGATCCAGATAGACCTTGCCCGGCGTGTTGGCGGTACCGCGGTTAACCAATATATTAAGGTGGTTGATGACCACACCATACAGGGATGGATAAAATGTACACCTGCAGGTGGTGGCTGGGGTAATGGCGATGGTCAGGCTTTTTATACTGTTTATTTTTATGCTCAGTTTAATAAGCCACTAAAAGAATACGGTGTATGGAGTGCGTACATTCCCGATGGTCAGGGCCGCAAACTACAGGATATTGAAAGTGCAAAGTACCAAAACATCATAGCTCATGCTGCTATATTACCGGGTGTTAAAGAGAAATTAGGAAAACATTTAGGCTTTTATACCGATTTTGATACCAAAGCCAACGAACAGGTGATATTAAAAGCCGGGATTTCCTACAATACTATTGAAGGTGCTAAAGCTAATTTAGATGCCGAGATCAAGGATTATGATTTTGATAAAGTTCATCAGCAAGCTCGCGGCTTGTGGAACAAAGCCCTATCAAAAATACAGGTAACGGGTGGTTCAACCGAAGAGAAGTACTCTTTTTACACCGCCCTGTACCATACCATGATAGATCCGCGCACTTTTGAGGATGTGGATGGCAAATATCCCGGCGGCGACCTGAAAGCTCATGTTGCAGATCATTTTGTTAAAAGAACCATCTTTAGCGGCTGGGATGTATTCAGGAGCCAGATGCCGCTGCAAACACTGATTAATCCGGGTTTGGTAAATGATCTCATCAATTCGCAGATCACCCTGGCCACTGAGAACGGTCGCCAATATTTTGACCGTTGGGAACTGCTGAATGCCTATAGTGGCTGTATGATCGGTAATCCGTCCATATCAGTTATAGCTGATGCTTATAAGAAAGGGATCAAAGGCTATGACATTGATAAAGCCTACCAGTATAGTTTAAATACGGCTACAAAATACGGCAATGGCGACCGTGGTTTTAGCACCGGGGGCAACAGTATTTCGGGCACATTAGAATATGCTTATTTTGATTGGTGTGTAGCGCAGATAGCTAAGGCAACTGGCAAAAAGGATGATGCCGAAAAGTATTCAGAAAGGGCGCTGGCCTATCAAAACGTTTTTGACAAGGATAAAGGATGGTTTCGCCCTAAAAAAGATAACGGTGAGTGGGAGGAGTGGCCCGCGACCGGCAGGTTACAGCAAGGTTATGGTACGGTGGAGAGTAACCCTTATCAACAGGGGTGGTTTGTTCCGCAGGATGTGCCCGGTTTAGCCAAATTGCTTGGAGGCAATGAGAAAGCCATAACCGACCTAACCAATTTTTTTGAAAAGGCCCCCGCCAATTTGCTCTGGAACGATTATTATAATCATGCTAATGAGCCGGTACACCATGTGCCGTTTTTGTTTAACCGCTTCGGCGCTCCGTGGCTAACACAAAAGTGGACAAGGATCATTTGCCAGCGAGCTTATCATAATAAAGTAGAGGGGCTGGTAGGTAATGAGGATGTTGGGCAGATGTCGGCCTGGTATGTGCTGGCGGCAAGTGGTATAGCACAGGTTTGCCCCGGCGATATGCGTTATGAGATCACCAGTCCGGTTTTCAGTAAAGTAAAGATCAACCTTGACCCTAAGTATACCAAAGGAAAAGCATTTACCATTGTAGCAAAAAACAATTCACCAGCTAACGTATATATCCAAAGCGTCACGCTTAACGGCAGACCCTATCACAAATGCTATCTTGATTACGCGGCTATAGCATCTGGTGCTACACTGGAGCTGGTGATGGGTAATAAGCCTAATAAAGTTTGGGGGAAGTAATAATAAGCATATCGTAAACCCGCTTTTGGCCCCTGGAGGGCCAGTTACTTTGTAGCCACAAAGTAACCAAAGGGCTTTCAGCAGAAATGCTTCTTTGCGCACRGGCCTTTGCCCTGCCTTTGGTCTTATCAATAGTTTTTTAAGATTATTGTTATTGTTGAAATGGGGGTTCCAAGGGGGGTTAAGAACTAAAAACTTTGTGGAGAACGTTATTAAAAGGCAGGGTGAACTTATTTGCCCTATAGTCTGCCGGACTATGATTTGTATTAGTTCCCTGCCTTTTATGATTGCCCAAGGCCCAGCTATAATTATTCCCTTAATTCATCAAAGGTGATTGGCAAAAGGCAATTTATTAACGTA